>JABIFG010000094.1 GCA_018650795.1 Fidelibacterota bacterium | reverse complement strand
CATGCACACTTTGAGCTAATCCACCCCTTTGGAGATGGCAATGGACGTGTAGGCAGGGCCATCGTATGGGAGCAATGCCTGAACATAGGGGTACTTCCACCAGAGATCGATCAACACAACAAAGCCTTCTACTATGTCACCTTGGAGCACGCTCAGCGTAGCGGGGATACTGCCCCACTCCTTTACATGTTTCAGATGGCACAGTCGCGCCTGTTGGATCGCCTGACCAACAAGAAGAAACCCAGTGACCGCTGGAGATAGGTAACCGGTCAAACAGCCCCGTTATTTAAAACTCGGTGAAGTTATTGTAATAGAGTTTACGTTGCTCTGGAGTAGCATCCTTGACCTCAGATAGCAGGTGCGGAGGCACATTCCAGCGCTCTCCATCGTCGGTCTCTACGGTAATGGTCTTACGGTTAAACTTGATAATCGTCGGCCAGCTCTCGTCCTTGTCGAGTATCAAAGCTGACTTTGGCCCCTCGATTAAAGCGCATCATGTTGTGTAGATTCTGTTCTGCCTGAAGATATTTCAAGCGATCAATAATGCGTCTGTTTAGTGTCCTCAGCTCTTGCCCTGAAAGTTCTTCAATATCAAGTAGATCCACATTCATCATATCAGCCCTAGGTCAGATTGAAGTGGATGATCTACAAAGTGCTTCTTCCAGAGTCTTGGCGTTAGCTCTTCTACTCGATCTGCTGGATGTTGACTGACCCGTTGCAATACATCGACCAAGTAGATGTATGGATTAATATCGTGGAGTCGGCAGGCGGTCAGTAGGCTTTGGACAGAGTGGTGCACAGAATTTACACAAAGAAAAAAGACCCACCAGTTCCCTGGTAGGTCTTTGATATATGGTAGCCACGGGTAGACTTGAACTACCGACCTCAGCATTATGAGTGAGGCCAGAGATTCAATATATCCCATTTATTAACAACTGCTTACAGTAGCCCGACTTCAGCACTATGACCAGTTTGCCCCATGTTAAATCAATCTGTTACCAGATAGCCCAATGATGAAAAAGGGCATACATTGACATATATAGCACAGCACAGTTATTACTATCCATTGAACCTAAACAGAATCTGTAAGATCTCTGTATGTTCTCCTTGTGATATACTTCATCCTGCAACCTGGGATAACACATGGAACTCTCTATCAGACAACAGGCGTTCGTCAGCCGCTACCTTCAGAATGGTCTGCGTAATGCAGCCGATGCCGCAACGGAAGCCGGATACACAAAATCTAGTTCAAGAGTTAGAGGCCACCGCCTACTCAAACGACCTGAGATTCAATAGGCCATTCAGACCGAGCAGGAGCGCCTTCAGCAGCACTTCCATCTAGATGTGGACCGTGCCGTATCTATGCTATTTGAGGCCCACAGAAAGGCAGTCAGCGCCACTGAGGGGATAACAGCCATCAGAGAAATTGGTAAGCTATTGGGGCTCTATCAATCCGAGAGAAACAGGTCACCTCTGAGTCGGTGCAGCTGTTAACAACACAGAGCGATCATTCAGAAGGTTAGCAAAATCAGTTTGTTATCTATAGTTTTTTTTTGTAACACAAAAAATATATTACATCAGGGTGTACTTGCGTCAAGTGGATAGCCCACCTACGGAAATCAATCTCGCTGGCACTGGGATGCGGGGGCAATCTGTCGTATGCGTCAATGTCATCCATGTGATATTTTGAAATATGTGTTTCATTCCTGTTGCGTAACTGTAGACTAGTGATTTTGAAGAAACAAGGAACTTCGATGGAGTTTGATCTCTCGTCCAGCATTTATGGCCTAATAGAATCTACAAATATTAGCTTAGTATTAAATGTAATTTTATGGATAATGTTAATCGTTGTGATGCTTGTAAGTATCGCTATATATCGACACAAGAATCCTCGTTTTCAAGAATTAGCCCCTACAATTCTTACTGTCTTGGGGGTCTTTGGTACATTTTTAGGAATTACAATAGGCCTAGTAGACTTCAATACAGACAATATTGAAGAAGGTGTGCCAGGACTACTCGAAGGGCTGAAGACAGCGTTTGTTACAAGTATTGCGGGGATGTTTTCAGCTCTTGTGGTCAAGGTGATCTCTGTATTACCAAGAAAAAATGCAGAAGTGCTCCATGGAGTTGGGCCGGAGGAAATTCACTCGGCTTTGTCTGAGCAAACAAACCTACTGGAAAGCCTGAATGGAGAGTTGATCATCACAAGAAAAGCAATCGCTGGTGAAGGAGATGGCACTGTAGTTACTCAATTGCAGAAAATAAGAATGGACTTGCAAGATGGATTTCAAAGTGCGCAAAAAATGCATGACGAACGCACGGAACAAGGGTTATCTAAGATTCAATCTGAATTCTCTGAAACCAGAGATACTCTAAAGCTGGCCTTTGAAGAGATTGCTAAAAAACTATCTGAAGTAGGCACAAAGCAGTTGGTTGAGGCCCTTCAAGAAGTGATAGAAGACTTTAACCGGAAACTTCCAGAACAGTTTGGTGAGAATTTTGCCAGACTAGATGAAAGTGTTAAGAGAATGCTGGAGTGGCAGCAAGAATATAAGTTACAAGTAGAACAGTTAACGCAGCAGTTTACTAAGAGTGTAGAGGGAATACAGCAGGCAGAACACGCCTTAGGGGATATCAAAGAGCATACGGAAGTTATTCCGGAGCATCTTGAACGTCAGCAATCGGTATTGGACGCATTGAATGGAGAAGTTATTCGTATGGAGACTCTCTTGGAGGCATATGCTGAGATGCGAGATAAGGCAGCTGGTGCCTTACCTGAGATAGAACATCGTTTAGATAGTCTTATCGAATCTCTTTCTTCAGGCGCAACACATGTAATGGAGCAACATAGTAAATCGGTTGATGCTGTTTCAGAGCAAATGAAAGTGACATTGAAAGATGCTCAAAACCATCAGACTGAATTGTTGAGTCAAGCTGATGACTTTATAAAAGATTCTCGGAATAAGTCAGAAGAGATGATCAATATTGCCTTAACTGATACGAGAGACCTTGTGCATAGATCTATCAATGATGGATACAAGTTAGTAGATGAGTTCTCATCAAAAGTTTCTACTGGTATTGATGAGATAAAGCATGGAATGGAGCTTGCGGTTCGATCAGTGGTGAACGGTAGCGAGGAGGTAAAAAATCGATCGGCAGAGAGTGCTGACAAATTGACTGAGGCGGGCGATCTACTTAGTAGGGCATTAATAAATGCATCCGGTGAAATGGAAAAAACGGTTACTGAGATGTCGGCAAAACTTGAAACAGAAATCACTAGAACATTCAAAGAGCAGAATGAAACAGTCAACTCGCTATCTAAAGACCTTCGAGATGTCGGCACAAAATCTGCAGAGGACATGAGAAATCTTGCTAACCAGCATCTACAAACTTTAGACCAAGCTATGGAGCAGGAACTTCAACGTGCAATGTCCCGCTTAAGCTCCAGTCTTGTGTCGATAGTTCAAAAGTTTGTTAATGACTATACGCAGCTTACAGATCATATGCAGCAGATTATTGAAAAAAATAGATCAGTTAGGTAATGGCTTTAGAGAGAATCACAGGGTATGCTAGAAGTCGTCGAGGTGACGATGGGAGTCATTGGTTAACGGTATCTGACCTGATGGCTGGGTTAATGATGATATTTTTGTTTATTGCAATTATCTTCATGCAACACCTTGAGGATTCTATAGGGAGTGATGCGGTCCCTAGGTGGGAGCACGAGCGTGTTGTTGAAGAGCTCAATAACATTAAGGAGAAATTTTATCAACTGAGAGCAGAGCATGGTCAGTTAGTCATTGACCATACTGACTTGAAAAAAAAATACACATCGTTGGTTGTTAATCATGAAGACCTAACACAGCAGTATTTGGATCTCAAAGAGACATATCTCCAACTTCAAAAAGAATATCATGAAGTTAGAGAAGAGCTTGATCTGGTTAGAGAACAGCTGAAGGTATTGTTAGAAAGTTTCGGAGATATTGACAAGAAGTATGCGGACCTGAAAATAGAGCATAGCCAGGCGATCATCGATCTTCGCACGAAGAAAAGAAAAGTAGAAGAGTTGCTTGTTTTGATTGATCACCTAGAGCGAAAATTGATAGCACTATCTAACCTTTCAGTGGAAGAGCTTAGAAAGTTGATAGAAGACATTGACTGGATAAAGAATCACCTTTCACAAATTCTTAAAGAGTTTCATTTGGCGGCGCAACATCAGCTTCTTCAAGAAATTTCAGGCGAGATATCTCGGGAAGGACTTGACGTAGAGATTGACCATAAAAACTCAGTATTGCGACTGACTGAAGACACGGTCCAATTTTCATTTGCGTCAGATGATGAGAGGTATCGAGCTCACTATGACAATACTCGCAAAGCCTTAGGAACGCTAGAAAAAATTGCTGATGTCTTGGCAACAGTTTTACCTTGTTATGCTGGTGCTGCAGCCTCTGGATGTTCTTCACTGTATGTAGGTACCTTGAAATCTGTATTGATTGAAGGTCATTCTGATAAAGGGTCAATTGGTGGAGGCTGGTTTGGAGGGCATCAGAATCAATACCATTCAGTTCTTCGTGCTATGACGGTGTATCAGGACATGGTTCAAAAAAATAACTTACTGAGTGACCTTGTTAATAGTGATGGTAATAAGCTTTTTGCAGTTGCTGGTTATGGTACAGACAGGCCTCTACCAGGACATGAAGATACAGAATCTGACACTGCTAATCGGCGTATTGAGCTTAGGTTTATCATGACGCCACCTAAGCTTGACCCAGAGATAATGTTACGTATAGAAAAACTTGGTGTTAAGTGAACATGCGTATAGACATTGATGAACAACTCAGAAGTTTAGACTCTTTAAGAAAGAGAATGGGAGCACATAAAAGTAATTTTGAAGCAACTGTTGAAGATTTAGGTGAAATTGAAAAGATCGGCCAACTATTGGAGGAGGGCCTAGATGACATTCAGCTGGCTGATGTAGTTGCAAATAGTGGTGGACTGCTTGAGTATAAGGGGTATCAGGTAGTTCTCTATATCCCAGACCAAGATAATATGATTGAAAATGTATTGATTGATGGTTCAAAAGGTAAAAAGTTTCATGTAATGGACTGCCGCACATTGCAACATATGCGTGCTGTAGGAAGAGGTAACCGCTACTCAGTAAGAAATGGAATAGGAAAAACATTTCCAGTACATGGAAGAACACAATTTGGAAAAATCTTGGAAAACCAGCTCGCTGAGCTAGTAGTCTGTAAGAACTGTCTCACTGAACTGAATTTCAAAGGCTATAAAACGCATGTTAAACAGCGGAGCATCATTTTTAGAGATTTTGATCTAGAGGATTTTTTCACAACATACAGCTCCTATTTTAAGCATAAACCAGTTGGTGCGGATACACGACGAGCTAACGAATACACTAACAATTGGAAGCAGGTGTCTACTAAATTCCGCTCGTCCAGAAATTGGATTTGTGACAATTGTAAAGTCGATTTGTCTGCTCCAAATCATAAGCACCTACTTCATACACACCATATTAATGGTCAGAGGTCTGATAATAGAGATGCTAATTTCAAAGCTCTCTGTAAGGACTGTCACAGCAAAGAACCCTACCATGAGCGACTGTATATTTCACACAAAGATAGGTTGCTCATCAACCAACTGAGAAGAAAGCAACAGAAATTTCATCAAAAACCAAAGCCTGGGCAGCAAGAAGACAGTGTATGGTTACAGGCTATTAAAGAAGCTGATCCTGCTGTGCATGGCTTGCTTGAACGACTGAAAGAGAGGAGAAAAGCAGTGCCTGAAGTTGGTGCTGATATGATGGGACGAGAGGGGGAAATTATTGCGGAGGCAGAGCTAGTATGGGAAAGTAAGCATATTGCAGTTGTATTAGATATTGGAAAACAGGAGAAAATAGAGTTAGAGGCAATGGGGTGGAGAATAGGGACAGCTAAGGAGATGCTGGATTCTCTCTAGATTCAAACATCTCGCCCCAAGCATGTGCGTAGTCATTCGTGATGCAGAGTGGGTAATCCGCAAGGTAGAACTCTCCTCCGGGGGTGGGCAGCAACTCACCTGTGATGGCATCTCCGAGCTTGTGAAAGGCAAGGAAGTGATCTTTTGCCGTCTTTGAAGATGAGATACAGATCTCTGATCCAACCGAGACTAAGTTGCTCTACGATACCTCTGCAGGGTGTGCTGATTCACTGCTCTATATCGAAAGCCAGCCGCGTCGTCAGCCTGCAAATGATCAAAAACCATGTTGCCCCCTCAAGGTCTAGTGGATCTGTTGCCGTGCTAACTCGATCAAGCACTACAAGCCCTAGAATAGCCATGTCACCAAACCTTGATTGCCGATGCTGTTGGACTGCGTAATTAGGGTGAGGGGAATGATGGTAAACAGGAGATAGTGAATGGATACAGTTGTAGCGATTTCAAATGATTTGCTTAAGGCGTTTGCAAAACTGCCCAGAGCACAGCAAGGCAAGGTTTCCACGTTCATTGCCCATTTTCAGTGCGATCCGAAGGCGAGCGGTATCAACTATGAGAGGATTAGAGATGCGCGTGACCCCAATATGCGTTCTGTTCGTATTGATCAGAAGTATCGGGGGATTGTGCTGAAGCCAGAGCAAGGTAATGTCTATATGCTGTTGTGGGTTGATAACCATGATGATGCGTATAAGTGGGCCAGGCGGCACAGGTGCAATATCAACCCGGGTACAGGTTCTTTGCAGGTCTATACTGTTGATCACCAGTCTGCGGAAGGGGAGAGTAGAGGTGATGTTGATCTTCCCTGTGCCTTTGAAGGGTTAAAGGATCGTGAGATGATGCGTTTAGGGGTGCCTGAAGAGCAGTTGTCGTTGGTGCGTAGTGTTCATAATGAGTTGGAGCTGGACACGATTGAAGATCAGCTTCCTGCTGAGGCGTATGAGGGGCTGTTCTTTATTCTGGCAGGGAGTAGTTATGATCAGGTGATTACTGACCGAGAATCAGTTGCCGATGAATCAGTCGATATCTCTGATTTCGAGGCTGCACTACAACGGGTAAGTAGTCAGGGTGCCTTTGTCATTATTGAGGATGAGTTGGAGCTGCAAGAGATGCTAAATGCACCACTTCAGCAGTGGCGTGTCTTTCTTCATCCGTCCCAGAGGAAACTGGCAACAGGGGTTAAAAATGGCGCGGTTAGGGTTCTGGGAGGGGCAGGAACGGGTAAGACAGTTGTTGCGATGCACCGTGCCAAATGGCTAGCAGAGAATCTTGTTGCAGAGGGTAAGAGGGTGCTGTTCACCACATTTACTCGCAACCTAGCTCAGGATATTGAGAATAACCTACGTTCCATCTGTGACAGCAGGGCACTCTCCAAAATTCAGGTAGTCAATCTGGATCGGTGGGTTAACGGTTTCTTAAAGAAACGAAACTATGACTACAACATTGCCTACAACACCGATGCATATTGGAATGCAGCACTGAGTATGGCTCCTTCTGAACTGAGATTGCCCGATAGCTTCTATAAGAAAGAGTGGAATCGGGTTATTCAGCCGCAGAGTATTCAGTCGGTAGAGCAGTACAAAAAAGCATCTCGCATCGGCAGGGGAACTCGGCTGAATCGTATACAGCGTGTTCAAATTTGGACTGTGTTTGAAGAGTATCGTCTGTCGCTTGAAACAGAGCGAAAGAAAGAAGTGGATGATGCCTACCGTGATGCTGCTGCTGTATTACTGCATGATGAGTCTGTTGAGAGTGGTTACTCGACTGTGATTGTGGATGAGGCTCAAGATATGGGAACACAGGCCTTTAACCTGATTCGTCAGATTGTGCCGGAAGGACCGAATGATATCTTTATTGTCGGTGATGGACACCAGCGTATCTATGGACGTAATAAGGTGGTGCTGAGCCACTGTGGTATCAATATTCGTGGGCGAGCTAGAAAGCTGAAGGTTAACTATCGCACGACGGATGAGATCAGAAAGTGGGCAGTCAATTTGCTAGAGGGGCATCCAGTGGATGATCTGGATGGTGGCGAGGATGATCAGCAGGGTTACAAATCACTTGTTCATGGGGAAATCCCTAAGCTGGAGCACTTTGAGTCTGCAGAGGAGCAGAGTGGCTTTCTCACAGAGTTCCTTAAACAGCGAGAGCAGGAAGGGATTCAATACCATGATATCTGTATTGTATGCAGGACAAAAAATGAGAGAAATGATCTTGGTTTACGGCTAAAAAAGAGAGGAGTGCCGCTCTATATTCTGGATGGCAATGGAAAGGATAGTGAGCACCCAGATCATGTGCGGCTGGCAACGATGCATCGAGTGAAAGGGCTGGAGTTTGATGAGATGGTATTGGCGAGCCTTAACGATGGCCTGGTTCCGTTAAGTGTAGCCATTGATACGGCTGGGGATGCTGTCGAGCAGCGACAGGCTGATCTGGAGGAGCGGGCACTACTCTATGTGGCGATTACGCGATCTAAGAGCAGGGCACTTCTACTGTCGTATGGGAAAATGAGTAGATATTTGGATGATAGCAATTCTATACAGAGTTCCTGAGCTTGATCACATCAGTAATTGGTCGTAGCGTGGGGATCAAAGTCCCCCAATATTCCCGGCTATCTTCTCGCCAAAATCTGCCAGACAGATCGCAACAGACCGGTACTCCAGCTACAACATTAAACCACTACTGCTGAAGACTATGGTTTATCTTACCTGTTTTCAGGGGATCTGCTATCGTGTCGTGACATTCTTCTGTTCTTTATCAAGCTTAGTGCTGATTTCGTAATAGCGAGATGCGCTACTTGAGTCGCCCAATCCTCTCACATACTGCCTTGGCACATGGGAATATGTACCCCTTTAGTAAGGTGTTTTAGCTCAGCTTCAAACCGTTCAGATAATCAGTCCAGCATCGCCTGTTCTTTATTCTCTCTACGCTCTGAGTGACAGTAGATTTCAATTTCTCCGTCTCTACTAACAGGTTATACATTGGTTAGTGTTCATCCCCGAATATAGGTATGCATATTTATTGATTTTTTAGTTACTCTTTACTCTCAGCTTCAATGGCAAAGAGTATGTATCCGTATGATATAATTGATATTATTAGCTCAGGAATTAATAATGCGCCTCACCCAAAAGGAATCGAAGTTCGTAGAAGCTTACCTGACAGCCACCTCAATCAAGGAGGCGGCGCACTCCGCTGGCTACCTCACAAATCTCTCATCCCAAGGCTGCCGTGTTCTCAACCGCCCCCGTGTGCAGGAGGCCATACAAGCGGAGCGAGAGCGCCTCTCAGTCACTCATCGCCTTACCCCTGACGTACTAGCAGAGAACCTGCTGAGAGCCTATGAGCGGGCTGACAAGGCGCGTGACGTAATGGGCATGGTAAGGGCTGTGAGAGAGTTGGGTGAGCTGTGTGGGCTGTATCCTTAACTGTCACATCAGACCCATTTTATGAAGCCTTGATTTGATCGCCCCTTCAGTGCGTCCAAATATTATCGATAGCTCTTTTACTGAATCTCCTTTGTTAAATTTCTGTTCGAGCTTCTGCTCAAGCTCCTCTGTCCATGGCTTTCCTGCATTTAGATGCATATGTTTTTTACCACCCCTTACTGTCTCCTTAACTAAGTCCTGAATCCGAAACCTCATTTTCCAAGCGTCCACTCCTGCGTGATTTTGAGTAAAAATTCATCGATCAATTATCTCAAATCATCATAACGCCGCAATACTCGAGCCATTACCTGTACAAATGAGAGTAATTCCTATTTG
>JABIFG010000093.1 GCA_018650795.1 Fidelibacterota bacterium | reverse complement strand
TTTCTTTTGATCGCTTTTACTCGTCTCTCTACTTCTGACTTTGGGCTCATTATTGGCTCCTTTTTCGGGTTGTTAGCCGCCCAAAGTATCTCTTATTTATTTAGATCAAATGAACCGAATTGGTCTGACTCCACACAATTTAGTGAAATGCTAAATGACTATTCCCTGGTAGGAGCCACAATTGATTTTTCAAAATCAACTGTGGAAATTCATCGCAAAAAAGCAGTATTGGCTCTGGGTGACGGTGGTACACAAATTATTTGTCTTGAAGGCGGGGAGGTCATTGAGCAAATAGCACCCCCTGTAGTGGATGATCTGGATCCATCTGTGACGGTTACCAACGCTGCTTCAACTGACAGCAAGACATTATATATGTCCAATGGTGAGGCTGGAGTATATGTGGCATATACTAGAGATAAATTTAACTCAAGAGATTGTGATGTTGATGACCTGCAAATGATTGGTCAATTCCGCTTTGATGATTTGCAATCCGTCAATCACATAAAAGCCAAGGGTGATTATCTCTTCATTGCAGGTGGTTTGGGTGGATTAAAAATTTTAAGAGTAGAAGAAGACGATTAAGTCGATTTATCAGGGTTTCTCCAGGATTCGTTCCACCAGGTTTGTCTGACTTACGTACTGTCGTATCATCTCAAGATCAGGATGAAAATCAATTTCACCCCAATCATCGGGATCGCACTGGCTAACATGAATTTTATGACCGGCATCGATGATATTCTGAATAGCTTTTAAGTAGAATACATCCATGTTTTCAGCTTTACGCACCATGGACTCTAGCATATCGTAATAAATTCCAGGACCACTGCCACTGAATTTAATAATGCCTACAGATTCACCATTGGCTTCATCCACAGGAATTTTTTTACTAACCCTTTTTACAAGACCATCGGCTGAAATAATCTTCATATCATCTTCGTCGTAGTGGGTTTTGATATCGGTGACCATAGTAATGGGGTGGTGACTTTTCATCAGGTTGCGAATGATTGAAGCATTAAATATATCGTCACCATTGATAGTGATAAATTCATCCGTGAAATGATGCCTGGCCATCCAAACGGAAACGAGATTATTTGAGCTCTCAAAAAAGGGATTATAGACGATTTCAAAATTAAAATCAGAGCTGTATTCCTGAAGCTTGGATTCTATTTGATCTGCTCGATACCCAATAATCATGACTATGTTTTTGATGCCACACTCTTTGAGACTGTGTAATTGGGTTTCAAGCAGGGTCAGTCCCTGTCCTACATCGAGGAGACTCTTAGGTATGTCTTTTGTAATAGGGTAGAGTCTTGTACCTGTTCCGGCAGCAATTATAATAGCTTTCACTGATAGTCCTTTTCTACAATGGCTTGATCATCTACTCGAAAATCCCATTCTTTTTGTGGTTCTCTCCAGGTTCCGTAGCGATAGGAGAGGTAACCATCAAAATCAGAAGGGATGAGGTAGTCCTTACCTTTAAAACCGATGGTTGCAAGAGACTCCGTAAAATGAGCTGGTGTGGATTTGAGCACTCGTTGCTTGATTCCGACCACCCAGAAACAATCGTTCTCAATTTTGCGTTTGATAAAAACATCCAGCGTGACCGGCCCTTTTTTTAATCCACGGGAAAAATTACGGATCTTGATAATTTTGAGCTCACCCTTTTTGAAGGGACCTATATCGGCTTGATGGTTTTGCAGGGTCAAGCGGTAACCTCGAAGTATAAGCAGGGGAAGAATCAGCCAGAGCTTTGATTTATAGGAATCAAACATAGAGATATCCATATCATTGTCCCAGGGCAACAGACGTTGTTCTCTGACAATCCCAATTTGAGTACCTCCCTCCAACCAGTAAGGAGTGGCAATCAAATCAAAGATACAAGTCACATCCCGGAGCATCTTTTCAGCGACCTGAAGATTGTTTCCATCTGATAATTTATGTTTACCAGCCAAGATTTCTCCCCGTTAAAGTTTTATCAATCGGATAAACAAATATCGGCTCATAGTTTAAACCATTACAATGAAAGTAGGGCTTGTTAAAACACCCAAGAAGCAGCAAGCATTCATAGCGTGGCAAATTCAGACAGCTTGGTTATGGGAGCTTTAGATTGGGTTTGTGGTATTGTTATTTACCAGAGTGGTTGGGAAAAATAAGTGTAAAGGTTGATCCAGATCCTTTTTCGCTATCTACGCCAATTTTTACATGATTCATATCGAGATACCGTTTTGTCAGGGCCAGACCAAGACCAATACCCTGGTAATCTTTTTCCATACCTTCGCTCTCCTGGGAGAAGACCTGGAACATACGCTGACGATATTCGTCAGAAATGCCAATTCCTGTATCAGTAAACGTAAGTTGGAGCTTGCCATTCATTCTTTCGAGTTGAACAGTAATGCTCCCCTCATCTGTATACTTAATGGCATTCTGAAGGATATTATGAATGGAATGATAAATAGAGTGTTGGTCAAACCAGGTTTCATCATCATCGGTGAGAAGCCTACAATCCAGCTTGAGACCCTTCTCCGTGGCCTCAGGTGTTAATTTTTCGCAAAGTAAATGAATGAGTTGCCCCAAATGATGTAATTTTAGATCTAATTGGAGGGTGCCGGCTTCTAATTGGGAGAGGTTAATAATTGAATCCACGGTTCTGAGGAGACGGTTACTACTGTTATAAATAAATTTAAAATAATCTTCCTCTGCTGGTTTGAGATTTTCACCAAGACTCTGTTTAAGGCGGTCTGTAAAACCAGTAATGCTGGTAAGGGGGGTTCTGATTTCGTGGGTAATATTTGCAATAAACTGGTCTTTTACTTTATTGGCATTTCTGGCCTCGATCAAGGCTTGTTCCAGACCTTCTTCAGCTTGTTTCCAGGCTGTGATATCACGACTCACTCCCAGTACTGCAGTGACATTCCCAGAACGATCTCTAACAGGGTTGATTGATGTACTGACCCAGATTGCCTCATTGGTGGTTGGCATGGGTGTTTCATAGGTAATACTCTTACCGCTAATAAAGGCTTTATTTAAATATCCCTGAAAGGTTTTAAGTGTCTGAGCTGGAAACATTTCCGAAATATTTTGGCCCTCAATTTCACTCGTCTTACGACCTAAATATTTTGTGGTAGCTCGGTTGACAGATAGTATCACACCCTTATCGTCAATGAGGAAGATGAGATCGGACGAGTATTTCAGTAAGGTTTGATATTTTGCTTCATTCTCTATATGTTCAGCTTCTATTTCTCGCTGCTCAGATAAATCTCTGATATAGATTCGGGCACCAACAGGAACCTTGGCCTCATCCAATACAAAAGCGCCCTGGCATTCTCCCAGAAAGCCTGCCCCATTTTTCTTCATCATCATGAAGTCATAGAGGTCCTGTTTCTCATATCTAGAATAGGCTGTACGGTTTTGATAATTTTCGAGACCAAAAGATTCAGCCACCTTAATGGAACGCTCATATTCGGTATCATTCACAAAAATATCTCTCAAGGACAAACCGGAATCGATATCGGTTTGCTTTCTATCAAAAAGAGAGAAAGCGATACGGTTCATATAGATGATGCTGCGACTGGCGAGATCGACCTCAATTAAAGCACCAGGCAGAAAATCAAAATACTGATGTTCTGCTCTTCTGTTGTCACTCATTGTTTTGCTTCTCCACCATCACTCATCCTTCGTTTGGCTAGCATACAAGCTGGGCATTTGAGGCGCTTTTTGAAGTGGGGGTATGATGACTACACCCCAATGATGCCTCAGTATCAACTTAATATTCACATTGTCCCCACTTGAATGCGGAAAGATAAAACAGGCTTGCTAGACCAACAAGTCAAGAATTTTCACTAAAATATGGTGAAAATAATCAAAAACAGGACTCAAAATTGGATTATTTCGCAAAGTCAAAATATGTTTATATGAATAATAACTATGTAGAAGGATTATTCGTTTTCATGAAGATTTATAACATTGCCATTTCGCATATCGGAATACAGATTCACTTGCTCATCATTTTATATAAGGGGAATAAAAAGTGTATAAAAATCATCATCTATTAAGTTTAATACAAGTATTCACACTACTGTTTTCTGTAAATCTCATTGCGGGTCCGGAGGACTGGCGTATTGCCTTGTGCATTTCTGAGAATCCTCAGAATCAGATGAATGTGTCCTGGCAGGTTGAAACAGAGCTGGATAACCCCAGCGTACAACTCGCTCTTAATAACCCGGAAGCCAAATTCCATAAAGAATATCGTGAATTCGGAGTGCAAGTTGAAACCGTGGTCCTCATGGACAGTTCGACGATACAGGCCTATTCTGCGAAGATGGAGGGCTTGGAACCTGGAACCTCATATGCTTACAGGGTGGGGTCAAAAGAGGAATGGAGTGAGTGGTTTGTTTTTAATACTGCCTCACAAGCTGATGAATCGTTCCGTTTTCTGTATTTTGGAGATCCTCAAAATGGATTGCTCAGTCATGTATCAAGGGCTATCAGGGCTGGCTTTATGGCGGCACCCGATGCAGCCTTTCTCAGTATGGCTGGAGATCTGGTTTCAGTTCCAGGTATCGATCAACAATGGGAAGACCTTTTTCATGCTGGTTCCTGGATTTTTGGTCAAATACCGCTTGTGCCTGTGATGGGCAACCATGCCTATTACATCGATAGAAAATGGTCAGACCAGCATTCTATCTATTGGCGGCCCCATTTTAATTTACCTGAAAATGGTCTGACAACACTCCCTGAGACAAATTACTATTTTCATTATCAGGGTGTGCTGTTTGTAGTCCTGAATGGTAATGAGCAATTGGAGGAACAGGCAGTCTGGTTAGATGAAATCCTGGGTCGTGAAGAGAGTACCTGGATCATATTAAGCATGCATCAACCTCTATATTCTACTGGGCAGGGCAGAGATGGGGCCAAAAGAAGAGCTGCATTCTTATCAGTAATTGACAAATACGAAGTGGATCTGGTTTTACAGGGCCATGATCACACTTTTGGCCGAACCTATCCCTTGAAAGCTGGGCTGGCGGTGAAAAAGAGAGCGAAGGGAACGATATACATCAACTCTGTATCCGGGTCAAAACAATACAAACTTGAGCCGGCGATTGAGGGTGTCTTCGCGATAACTGATGCTGATAAACAATTCTATCATGTCATAGATGTCCAATCTTCGAAACTCAAGTTATCATCCTACACAGTGGATGGTGAGTTGAAAGATGAAGTGATCATTAAACCTTCCCGTAATAGATAATTTTGCGTGTATTACTCACCCATCGGGGAGATGAACTTTTTATCGAGTTCCTGAATTAAGGGCGTAAATAAAAAGCGTTGCTCACTTATGAGTTACGGCGTGAATTACAGAAGGATACATGATTCTGCTCACATGTATAAACCTATTTTTAAGCCCCGGCAAACCCCAGAATAACTGAACTGTTTATAGGCCTAAAACAGTCACAATTAAAATTCAGTATTAATAGTTACTTACAGATGTCATATATTATTGCAAATGGCAATAGTTGCCATAGGTGTGCATTAGTCCCACAGCTACAATATCAAATCGTCTTAGTAATTGCAATGTGGAAAGTTTTTGTACCGAGAAAGTAAATTATCTAAACTAACCCGCTAACCAACAAAGACCGAAAGGGAAGGGAAACCGGAATGAAAAGAAGTAGTATTCTTATTATCGCTCTGACTCTTATCATTGGCCTTACCACCACTTCGTATGCAAATGTTTATGCAACGAATCTGGCAGTAAGTGCCACTACGATAACGACAGGCGCAACAAACACTACCGTTGAAATCTCATTTTTATTGAATGAGGATGCTGACAGCGGAGTAGATGTAAAAATTTATAGTGGTGCCACTTTAGTGCGCACCCTAACGCTGGCAACAGCGACCAAAGGGAGCAACTCTGTTGTCTGGGATGGTACCGACGCAGGTGCTGCAACCCTTCCCGATGGGGACTATACTTTTGAAGTAACAGCAGCTGATGATGGTCATACTGAATGGACCAAGATTAGTGATCCCTTAAAAACAGTCATGTACTCTCCCAAGGGTATATCCGTTAATATGGATCCAATGAGTGAACATTTCGGGAAAGTTTATGTTTCAAATGGCTATCCTGGTACTAGCACTAATACTGGAGCATTCTATAACGGCGATGGCGTATTTATGTTTAATGCTGCACAAGATAGTCTTGATTTTTCTGATGCTGGACTAGACTGGAGTACTTCCAGCGATGCACCCGGTGAAAGTACTGTCGGTGAAAACGATCAAGTTTTTGTTTCCCATACAGGGAGCGACTTACTTTATTCATTTGACGCCTCTATTAGCTCCGCTTCAGCTATAGAAGTTCTTGGTGCCAGCAATAAGTACGCTGATCAAGGTATTAACTCTCATTTTATTCATGGTACGGGTGCAGATCGGGTGATTTATACTGCCAGTGAGGCCTATGCTGCAGTTGATGGAATAACGATGTACGATTTGGGCACCGCTGATGTACTGCCAGCGGACTATACTGGCGAACATGTCATTGAACGACCAAATGGTAGTTTTTACCAGAACGATGTTGTGGTTGACGCCGCTGGTAATATTTACATTTGTCAAAAGAGATTTGACCCAAATCAGGCAATACCACTCATAAAATATCCTCCTTATACAGGAACAACCCTGACGCTGGCCGATGCGCTCTGGTCATTGCCTATTACAGTTACTGGTGCCACCAGTCTGCTCTTAGATGAAGCAAATGGTCACATCCTGTGGGGTGATTATTACAGTGGAGATATTTACATCCATGATATGGCTACTGGTGCTGCTGTTGATACTATTGTCACAGGACAGAACCGTAATAATGAGATCGTTTTCGATGCTGCTGGGAATTTGTACTCAACGGATAACAGTGGCGAGTACTGGAATGCTTTTTCAGCTCCAGATGGTGCCAATTCATTTACAACTCCTGGTCTGGCAACCATTTCGATTGAGACACCTGCAGTCATTTCAGTTGTTATTAATGAAGTTGGTGAACCCTACAACATGACGGGTACCTGGAATGATAGTTATGTTGAACTTTATAATACCACGGACGCTGCAATCGATGTAAGCGGTTGGGTCTTATGGAGTAATCAGGTTTCGGCCCTCAGAGCTACTTCCTCATTTGTATTCCCAACAGGGACCTCAATTGCGGCTGATGGGTATCTGGTTGCAACGAGGGATAGAGATGCATTCCTGGTTGATTATGGAACCTATGTTGACGCTGCCATTGTACCAATCGCTGAATCAATAACAAACAGCGGTGTCTATATTGCAGACTCATATTCTTTCGAATTGCTGGATGGTTCTGGTGCTAGCATAGATGCTACAACCTCAACCGTTGATTGGAATTCATCGGTCTGGGAGAAAAATGCTCCCACAGATGATGGTCTGGTAGATGACAATTGGCATCCGACTTCCCAAAGTGCACCTGTTCAAGGTACACCCGGGGCGTTAAATTCATTGGCTCCAACTGAAACTGCCTACACAATTGTTGAGATTCAAACCCCTGATGCAAGTGGAGATGTCTCACAGCATAATGGAGAGTTAGTTGAAACCAGTGGAATAATTACAGCACTAACCAGTTACTCCTTTTACATGCAAGACGGCATTGTGGATTATTCTGGTATTTATGTCTACGTGAGTGGGGATGTAAGCGCGCTCGCACTTGGAGACAACGTTACTGTGAATGGTACGGTGGGCGAATACAACGGTTTAACCCAGGTCCAAAGCATTACTAATGTTACAGTTAACTCGTCAGGTAATGACCTTCCAGCCCCAATAGTTCTTGTAACGAACACTTTGGCGGAAGGACACGAAGGCATGTTGGTAAATGTTTCCGGTAATTGTACTGCAGTCTCAACTGACGCAGGTGGTGATCGCTGGGCATTCAAGGTGGATGATGGCAGTGGAGACGCCCTGATTGATGATCAGTTGTTTTCTGATGCAGAGAACGTTGCAACTGTCGGATCACCCTATGATGTTTTGGGTGTAGTCAATTATTATTATGGCGCATTTACGGTCAACCCCAGAGATATCGATGATATCGAAGATCTTTCAGTATTGCCCTCTATCGTTGCTGTTAAACCAGTGAGTGACACAGAAATTGATGTCATGTATTCAATGGATTTAGCTGTTGCTAATCTAGCCGACTATTCGATTACGGGTACATCCATGACTCTCGCATCAGCTACTCTAGATATCGGAGATTCAAGCTTGGTTCACCTGGTTGCCTCTGCTGCTATCATTGCAGATGTTATTGCTGATACTTTGATAGATGCTGCTAATGCAGATACAGTACTCTTGTATGCTGGTATCTCACCGATTGCTTTTACAAACGCGCTGAATCCAGGTGGTACCTTTGACCTGGGCATTCCTGCAACATTTACAGGTCTGGTTATAGCTGACGATGAGTATAACAATGTATGGGTCAATGATGCTGTTGGTGGTTACAATGGTGTTCTCCTATATGACTATGACATTGGTGATACAGCTGATGTTGGTGATCTAATACTCTTTACTGGTGATTTGGACGTTTACTATAATCTATCAGAGTTGAAACATATTGAACTGCTGGAACACACATCCAGCGATAACCCAACCGTTCCTTCCCCGATCACAGGTGCTGACATTGACAGCTCTCTTGCTGCTGAAACGAATCCTGCTGAACAATGGGAAGGTCAATTGGTCAGTATCGATTCCGCCCTGATATTATCTGATGCCGGTGGATATCGCTACGAATTGACTGATGATGGTGGCGTAACCAAATTCCTCTTAGGTGATGATGTAGATTATCATTTTAGTAACCTTTCATTCAATGTAGGGTCGATGTACAATCTTACAGGTGTGGTTAGCTACCTCTATGGTTATTACGTCTTCAGCCCAAGGAATATGGCCGATGTGGTCGAGCTTGACATTGCTAGACCAGAACTGGCTGGTGTTGTCGCTGTATCTGAGACACAACTTCAACTGCGTTTTAGTGAGCCAGTTGCATCTGCTGATGCGCTTACTTTAGCCAACTATGCTGTTGCTGACGATCTTGGATCTCAGGCACCAACAGTCGTTGCCATGTTGAATGATTATACCTATCTGCTGACTGTTCCAGCGATTGTACCTAATAAGCTCTATACCGTCACTGTTAATGGTATCCACGATCTTATTGGAAACGAAATAATGGCCGGATCAACCATCGATGTCGTTCTTGACATTCCTGGAGAGATACCCATTGATCGGATCATGAACGACTTCGTTGATGGGATAGGAAACTGGACTGATCCTAACTATTCAGGTTCAACCTATGGTATCGAGGATCCCGCATCCACATTTGCCTCTTCAGACAGCATGGCATTTGCTGGAACTCATTCTGGTGAGATGGTGCTCCTGGATGATCCTACTGTAGATGGTGGTTGGTTTGTGAGATTATGGAATCTTAACCGGGTTGACAGAATTGATGCCGACTCCAAGATGTTCTTCTATCTCTATGGTGGCGGTGCCGATATCCAGGCTCGTATTGTTGTCAAGGATGACGGCGGATATGAAGCTGGTCCATGGCACGACATGACTCATGCAGAAACCGATTGGCAAGTGGTCTCCATTGATTTGGAGAATGATGTCCTGACAGGTTGGCTCACGGGAAATGGCACAATAGAGGCTGCTTCTGGGACCGTAGCTATTGATGGTCTCCAAATCCGTTGTTCAGAGGATGTCAGCGTTAATCTGTATCTTGATATGGTTACTGAACGCTACAATATCGATCCTGTTGAAGTCACTTTCGATTTGGATATGGGTGTGCAAGCCTTGATGGAAAACTTCGATCCAAGTGCTGATTTTGTAGATGTTGCTGGAAACATGAACGGCTGGGGTGATGATTTTGATCTGGTGCTTGAAGCTACTGGCGCAGATACTATGTACACCATTACCCTGACTGATGTATATCCTGGTGAGACTCTGGAATACAAGTTCAGAATAAATGGTAGCTGGAGTGATGATACAGCAGAATTCCCATATGGTGGTCCTGCACGTGTCTTTTTAGTTCCAGATACAGACAGCACGGTATTCCATTATTACAATGATATTGCAGCCCCTGTTGGCATCAATGGAATTGCGATTCCAACGGAATATGCATTGCATGACAATTATCCTAACCCCTTCAATCCTATCACGAATATCAAGTATGATATTCCCGAGAATACGCATGTAACTATTGCGATTTACAATACACTCGGACAGCATGTGGTTGACCTGGTCAATGAAGAGCAGGCAGCTGGTTACTATCATATGCAGTGGAATGGCTTGAGTAAACAGGGCACGCCTGTCAGTAGTGGGCTGTATGTCTACCGACTCACCACGTCGGAATTCACTCAGTCAGAAAAGATGACCTTTCTGAAGTAATCCCACATAGACTGATATGTCTTAAAGGGCAGTCTGCATTACGCAGGCTGCCCTTTTTCTTTGTTTTCAACTGGATTGGATTGATCTCAGAAAGACAAAACAAAACGCTCCCTTCTGTCTTGCTGCCTGCCTGGTCGAAGCCCTTTGGGCGTAGACTGGAGGGAACTCGAAGCG
>JABIFG010000092.1 GCA_018650795.1 Fidelibacterota bacterium | reverse complement strand
TAATGCAGCATGCTGTAGCTATGCAACCAATCTCATATCAAGAGATTGTCGAAAATCGTGAACACAAGATATAGGGGTTACTCACGTCATGTGCATAGCCCGCTTACTTAATATTTCACAGCCTCTTCATAATTGAACTGCCATTAATCCAGCACCTTGTCTCCTTGACCCGGAAACAGATTAATCTTGACTGAATTGCCACTTGGCTTTTTATGTGTATTTTCTTGACGTTCATCCAGATGCTGCTTTTCCAAAATATCTGCATAACCTGGGATTTCCGGTTCAGGCTTTGGAAAATGTCTATCACTCAGGTTTGGCTGACCTCTGGCAGGCCCCGGCGATGATAATGAACTGCTATCACACCCCAAATTATCGGCCATCTCGGTCAGTTTCCTTAATGAATCAAGTTCCTGCAGTGAATTATTAGCATTTAACTGGCCGATTTGCTGTTGAACCACTGAACACCGGGCTGTTCGACTCTCTCTATTACCTTTAATTTTTTGCTGTAGTTCTATTTCTTTAGTACGCAATTGCCCCCACTCTCTACGCTGTTTGGCTGGAGAAACAGATGGGGACGGCATCACTCGCCCTGGGCGCGCCATCGGTTTGGGCAAGAGTTGCCGATAGTTGCGATACCCCCCCTCTGGTGCTGCCGTCTTGTCTTTGCCTCCCGCCTTGATCACATCAAAACGGGATGCCGTCATCTCGCCTTTACGCAGAATTCGAACCAGCTTGGGAGTTAGCCGCCCTTTTTCATCTTTACCTTGCATAATCACATGGTTATACTTTGAGAGTAGACGTCGTATACCTAGTGTTAGCGGTGCTTTCTCCATTCTGAAGTTTAGACGCCCATCCACATCCGGGTCGATCAGAAAGGTAATCCCACTCTGTTGTGCAATCTCTTCCAACCCTTGCTTGAGAGGATAGCCCTTAAAATGAGCCGTGATACGTCCCTCATCAATCATCAGCTCAGAAACTGCAGAATATGCAGTACTCTGGTAGAGGGGGAGGGCTATAATAATGGTTAAGGCAGCTTTCACCCATTTTAGATATAATTTCATCAATTTTTTCGCCAATTTCAGTTATTCAATCCCTTTATAATACAACATCCATTGATTTGGTTCAGCAGCTCATAATCGCCAATTTTGAACAGACTCAGACTCTCTCTTATACTGCTTTCTACAATTTTGTTGCATCCAGTCAACGTCTTTGCGGAACCAAAACCACCTGAGCTGGATCGTAAGCTGGTCTCTCTGCTTCAAGAAGATGAGGGTGAGTTTTGGCTACAGGGAGATTATGTGGATGATTCACTTAATCCTACCGACTATGGAGGCACAACTTCCGGGCTTGATTTCAGTAAAACCCTCTCTATTGGGGGGCGATACGGTATCAGTGACACCCTCTCGGCGAACCTGAATCTGGGCTATCATGATGACCAGGCATGGCGTATCGGTGAGCCCAAGATCACCCGCTCACAGTATGAATCCCAGCAGTTTTCACTACAGCAACTTCTGATATCAGAACCTTACTATGACCTCTCTGCCCACTTTGGATGGCGAGCCCACCAGGCAGATCCTCTCTTTGAAGATGCATACAGCCTCAGCAATATCGATTTGAGCAATACCACCACTGCCTATGCCCAGAATAACCAGTTGAGAATTGACCGCAAAACCACAGATCAGATTATCGTGGACTACAGTACTCACCAGATGTCTCTCGATACACCATCGACAGACCTCACTATCCAGTACCGGGAAGAAGGAGATGGTTTTTTTGTTCAGGAATATGGCTCTCTTTTAAGGATTGGAACTGATGCTGTCCTAGACAGTGAATATTTCAATAACTTGACCAATACTAGCAGCAATAGCCTGAGCTCTATCGACCTCTCCAGCACTATCTTTCCAGCACCCTTAACGACTAAATCACCCCTCTCAAATCCAGAAACTCCTTATACCTATCTCACCCATGCTGCGGCCTATGATCGCGGAATCAGCGGTGGGCTGATCACCAGCTTTTATCCCAATGAGCAACTACGTTTTTCATTTGGGGCTACCTTCCGCTCCATAGAGGTTTCACCCTCCTTTAGCATCCACCCCGATCTGAAGAGGAATACCGAAGAGATCGCCTTGGCAGCTGAGCAGATTGCCAGTTTTATTACCAGTGACTCCACGGACAATCTGGGTAACCAGAACATCAACTACCTTGCCAATCTATCTAGTGAAAGCACCGACACTTTGACTAATTTAGCGACTCTACTGAACCAGGGCGCTGCTGATGCACGTAACTATCTGACCGAACTGGACCGTCAGACCCCTCAGGCCAACCCTTGGGATGAGAACCATCTGTTATTGAGTGCAGGGACAGATTGGTGGCCCTACGATGATCTCGGCTATGCCTTTGAGTACACCTACTACACCATCCGTAGAAGCAACTATCAGAGCGAGCAGGGGAAAATTAACCTCAGCGTACCTGACCAGACCACCAATCACCAGCTGGATGGCTGGATCTTTCTGAAACCGACCCCTGACCTGACCCTCTACCTACATGGTCGTGCCTATAGCAATTTCCTTCTGGGTGATCGCCCTCTACTCTACAATGCCCGTGTCAACCACCGCTTTGATGACCCTTATGGATATCTTTCAGCGGGCGTAGCCTGGCAGTTCTAACTCAAGTGGTTACTGATAATAGTAAGCCTGCCCCGGTTCGAACACACTAAACCCATTTAGAAAAGCAGGAACGTCGGATAAACTGGATTGCCACTGCCCCCCATCCCAGTGCCAAAACCCCTCTGTTCCAATCTCAGAAAATAGTGAGGCCACTGACGTACTCTCAGTCACCGAAAGCAGGCTCCACTCTGTTCCCTCTATTGTTCGATATCCTGTCGATATCGCTAAATCCGTTATGGCAAGCGGCTCCTCTATAGAGAGCCTCAACCAATAAGGTACACCTGATGAGAGAGTGGCTCCATCAGGAGCCAATTGTGAAAACGTTGCTGTCTCAACATTGATCTGCCAGATTGATTCAATTTGAGATTGTGGTACCTCTGTTTCAGCCAGAGTGACCTCGTATGGAGGCATAATCAAATTCCACCCTGCATATAGTTCAATGTCGATATCGTCTGGCTCAACCAGACCCACCGTGAAATGACCACTGACTCCATACCCTTGAGACAGTGGATCGGTAAATGAGGCCTTTGTTGACAGCGGAAGCCAGGTATTGTCTACGTCACTCTGTGAGAGCGGCTGCAGTGCTCCCTGATCCAGGTGACTACTCCAGAGCAGGCGGAAATCCCATTCAAAATCATTTGGATTCGATGTCCCTGTACGCCCTAATACAGTTCTAAGATTTTGAAAATCAACCTCTATTGTTTGCCCACTAATGGATATGAATTGTACAACTTCTTCTGGATCAGAAATTGGTTCTGCGCCTGGCATCCACGCTAGTACGGACGTACTTGCCCACCCCCAACCCCATATTTCGGTATCTGATCGCAATGAGATCTGCTCATTCTCAATGGTTAGAGGGCGAACCACCATCAATGCATACCGATATTCATCAGTAGCTGTATCGACCAGATCGTGGCGCTTGATCGTGAATGCAACCGCTGCCTCCTCGGTATCCTGCATATTCCAGTCCGAGGTATCCAAAGTAAAAACCAGATTACTATCTGATGGAACCGTGGGAAAATCCACTTGCGCTTGGCTAGTGGCTGAAATAGCAACTTGGTGAACCTGATCACCCACCTGTAGGGTAAGGTCTACCGCATACGATGCCGTAGACCCTCCACTCACAATGGCTAGCAATGTCCAATAAAAAATCCTCAACACCGCCACTTAGATTGCCCCCACAGTCTGTAGTGCCGCCGTTGTTGTTGCCAACTGGTAGAGTATCTGACTGATATCTTTCAGGCTTGCCATAAAGTTGGTGGGTTTCACATCCAGTGGCACAACAACAGTATCGCCAGGGCGAATCTCTTCATCATGCGCGGCACGGAACCAGGCAATTCGTTTGGCTGCCAGCACTTTTCCGTTAGCCCGCACCACATAG
>JABIFG010000091.1 GCA_018650795.1 Fidelibacterota bacterium | reverse complement strand
TTTCTTTTGATCGCTTTTACTCGTCTCTCTACTTCTGACTTTGGGCTCATTATTGGCTCCTTTTTCGGGTTGTTAGCCGCCCAAAGTATCTCTTATTTATTTAGATCAAATGAACCGAATTGGTCTGACTCCACACAGGCTAGTAGATTGAATTGGCTGATAAACAGATAACACCTGAATAGTGTTTAATCCGTATTTGTGTATTCTTTACGGTTAATTGTATGGCTTCTCTTCTTTTAGAAGCATTAGCACTAACATACGACCGGGTGGATATACAGTCTTTTGCTCAATAGTTTTCATCACTTACCCTCTGCCAAGTTGTTTATTGTGCCGAAAGATCTTCCCTATCTCAGGTATACCATCTTAATAGTTTGACTATAATCCCCAGTATGCAATCGAGCAAAATACACCCCCGTACTCACCAAATTACCAGTAGCATCAATTCCATTCCAATTGACATCATGAAAACCTGCTGGTTGCTGGCCATGCACGATAGTAGCCACTTCCCGACCAGTGATATCATATATGGTCAATGTGACATCCGATATCTCCGGCAAAGCATAGCTGATGGTTGTGGTTGGGTTGAAGGGATTGGGATATGCAGGTGAAATCTTATAATCAGAAAGTCCAATCACTCCACGTTCTACTGCAACTGGTCTGGTCAAATTAGTTACCTGTATAAAGATGATTCTTTCATTATCACCCGCTATTATTTCCAGGGCATCTTCGGAACGATATGCGGTTGAGAATGATTCAGTACTATCATTCAAAACCTCATCAAGACTAATTGATTGAATATCATAATCGCTGGCATAACTGGTAATCAGCACAATGTCATCCAATACACTTATGTCGTAAATATTTATCAAGGGATAATCCAGGGGAACATCCAATAAAACAACGGCTAATGTGTCGTTTGCTTCTACATCTAAAATATTATTCTCAATTGCGAATAGCGATACCTCAGAAAAATTTGCTGATTCTGCTAAATCAATAAAGTGGAGACCTCCCAGTCCTCCGGCAATTAGATAGCTACTATTTAGTGTTATGCTGTGTAGGGCACTTTCATAATTATCTGGCATACTATATACAAGTGAAGAGATATAGTTCGGATTGAGTCTATCTGTCACATCAATTGCTCTAATATGGATTGATGGATCGTACCAATCGACTTCTCGAGTATAGATATAGGGGTATCGGAATATCATTTCATCCATGTAATGATTACCCAAGATCCGGGATAATAACTCAGGATTGGAGGGGGAAGTTATATCCAATAAATAGACTCCTGAGCTATCATCAGCATAGGTCAACAGACTATCATGAGTAGCGGTATGGATCACTGCATAGCCTGCAGTTTGATATTGCTCAGTTTGTATAAAATTTGCCTGATCTCTCATATCGACAACGTGCAGCCGTGACCCACCTGGATACGCTGAGCTTCCGATATATGCCATGCTATCAACAATTGAATAGCATTGAGCTGTTCGATCATACCAACGTATCGTGTCCAAAAGGTTTGGAGCAGACGAATCACTAAATTCTACTGCCCCGAAGCCTAACATATCGCTGGTGAAATAGACAATATTATCAATGACTTGAACATTTTTTATATCAGCAGTGGAATCTGGCGAAAACACTGCATTAATGGCAAAATGGTCATTACTCTGGCCATAGATTGATGCTGAAAAAACGAATGTAAGGACCCATAACATCAGATTACTCTTCTTCATCATAATTTCCCCTTTAACTTTTTAAAAAATCAGGTCACAGTGGATTGAATATCCCATTCTAGATTGATCACCTTAATCGCCCATCTAAGCTCCTTGAGCTACGTTGGATGAATCACATGCATGTCCTTTGGACTTCGATGCGTAATCTTTATTGGAGAAAAAGCATTTTAATAGTTTTGCTGAATTCTCCAGCCTCAATTCGACAGAAATAGATTCCCGTACTCACCAGATTACCTGATCGATCCATCCCGTTCCACTGGACATCGTAATTGCCAGGAGGTTTGTCCGTGTTTAGAAGTGTTGTGACCTCTTGACCACGAATATCGAATATTATTAGTTTCACTGAGCCTGCCTCAGGCAGGCTGTACTGTATCGTGGTTGTCGGGTTGAAGGGGTTTGGGAAATTTTGGTACAACCTAAAATCGGTAGTTAGAACTCGGCAATGAGTGTAATCATCAATTTCAGTGATGATACCTCCCTCATTAAAAACAGCTAAACCACCAGCCCAGGTTCCTATCCATTTATTCCCAGTGTCGGCGATCACAATTGATGTAATCGCGTCTGAGGGCAAACCAGAATTAGATTCATCAAACACCGTCCAGATTATTCCATCAAAGGAAATCAATCCATAACCAACCATATCTCTTAGAAGGGTATGGATGGATGCTCCAATCCATATATTCTCGTTGTCTTCAATTGATATTGATGTGATCACATTCCATGGCAATTCTGAATTACTGGTATCATGCACAGTCCAATTGGTTCCATCAAACAAGGCTAAACCACGAGGGTGCTCATACCAACCACCAGTCCCAATCCACTTGTTACCACTTCCGTCTATCGCAATTGAACAAACAACATCAGAGGGTAAATCTGAATTTGACGTATCGTACACTGTCCAGTTCGTTCCATCAAATGAAACCAATCCATGACCCCAACTTCCAGCGAACACGTATATAGATATTCCCATCCATTTAATCCCACTACTGTCGATTACTATTGGACCAATACGGTTATCAGGCAAATCAGAATTCGATGTGTCATACACTATCCAGTTTGTTCCATCAAAGGATGCTAAACCATCGTTAGTTCCAATCCACTTTGTTCCGTCTGTCTCAATTGCGATTGAACTGACATGATTAGACGGTAAATCTGAATTAGAAGTATCGTAAACCGTCCAGTACGTTCCATCAAAACTAGTTAAACCACTACCACTACCCCAATTCCCAAACCATATATTTCCATTAGTATCGATTGCGATCGATTCGACACTGTTATAAGGCAAATCTGAATTCGATGTATTATAAACTGTCCAGTTTGTTCCATCAAAGGACGCTACACCATCGTTAGTCCCAATCCATTTGGTTCCTGAAGAATCGATAGCAATTGAATTGACATAATTAGAAGGTAAATCTGAATTAGATGTGTCATATACTACCCACTCTGGATTCTGAGCAATTCCTGCTGTAAACAATAACTGGATTAATACAATTGATGAAAAGATTGATCTGCGCATGACACTCCCCCTCTATCTAAGATTTCAATCAGCACTGAGAATCAGAAGGAATAAATACAGCTCGTAGATCAGTTTGGTATGCTTTGAATGTAGTGCACTTACTGCGTATCAGCAAATAATCACAACATTGTGTAAGAATTTACACAATAATGATCACTCTGACTAACACACAGGGAACATTTCCTTGCACTGAGGGAACATTTGGAGTGTTTTTATAGTATTTCGGATAATTTCCGATTTAGGCTGGAGATGCGAATGTCCCCGGACAAATGTCCGGGGCTTTATACGGTTAGCTCAAATTATTAACTCAGTTAGTCAAGGAGATGTTGTCTTTCAAGAACGGCACCAAATTGATCGGCTGAATAAGGTTTCTGTAGATAACCCGTAAATCCATTCTCTTCATAACCAGCTATACTCCGTTTCTCATAGGCAGTCATAGCAATCAGAGGAATATCTTTGTAACACTGCTTTGATTTGATCCTTCCCGCGAGATCCATACCAGTTATTCCATTCCCCAGGGACACATCCAAAAACATCACTGAAACATCGTTGCGGTCCTGGATGATTTCCAGGGCGTCCTCCCCTGACTCAGCATACAGTGCTTCAATATCCATTTTTTTTACCATATAGCTGATGATCAACCTCCAACCAGGATCATCTTCTACAAATAACATCTTCTTCTTCGGTGGTATTTGGATTTCCATTTTCTCGACTCCTTTAATAGGTGTGATGCTGAATGAATGATCTGAATATAGATACTCAGATACTTGCTCTCATGGGGAGACGCCTATTTTAGACTGGGGAAATTCCTGATTTTGATTTTACGAGGAGTGATGAAAATCATTTGGGGGTGGATTTAACAAAAAAGCCCCCAGTAAAACTGAGGGCTTGAGCAGGAGGATTTAGTGGTCTTCTTTGGGATTCCACTCCTGCCAGACTTTACCAACGAGGGCCGGTCCGGGTTTGAGCGTCTTTTTCCCTGGATTCCAACCAGCGGGGCAAGCTTCTGCGCCTTTGGTTGCCCGGACATGTTGAAATGCCTGTACCTGGCGGATGGTCTCGCCTAACATCCTACCAACTGGTGGCGTCATGACTTCCATGGCCTGGATTACTCCATCAGGATCGATGATAAATCGACCTCTCAGTTCAACACCGGCATTTTCATCATAAACACCATAGATGGTACCTACGCCACCCTGGCCATCGGATACCATATGAAAGGGTATGCCCCCATCCACCATTTTGGACAACTCGTGATCATTCCACATTTTGTGTACGAATTGACTATCCACACTCACAGAAAGTACTTCAACTCCCAGATCCTGCAGATCTTGATACTTATCAGCGACCGCTGATACTTCAGTCGCTCAGACGAATGTAAAGTCGCCTGGATAAAAACATAAGAGCACCCACTTGCCCAGGTAATCAGATAATTTTACCGTGGTAAACTCACCTTTATAATAGGCAGGTGCTGTGAAATCTGGAGCTTTTGCTCCGACTTTTGCAATCATTTTGATTTTCTCCTGAATCTTTGTTGGCGCTCCAGTTGGTTCTGAAAGAACTTCACCTACCCGAGCACCAGTTGGACGGGCACAACCCGCCTCATTTTCTGCCATTGCCAATGCCTCCTCATCTTACATGCTTGTTCATAATATATGCTATATCGCATGTTTCGCAAAATATATGTATTTGTGAGATCTTGTGAGTTTAAATATCGGGAGATTTGGAAGGTTATCCTCAGGAGAATCCATACATTTCGCACCAAAGCATAAGGTCCGGTACTGGCTTCAGTTTTTATGGGTTGATGCGTTTCTGATAGAAACTCTGTGGCTCACTATGATGTCAGTTGAATTGACTATTCAGGAATACTTGCAAAAAAGAAGTACACATCCTTTGGACGAGCACTATTAGTATATTTTACGCCAGAACCATATAATTTTGGTGAAAACAGATTTTCGGCATCAAAGACTGCAGTAAAATTGTGAATATTACGTGGGTCTCGATAAGCCCTATGACTATTTGTGCTAAACTCCCTCTCCAGAAAGTGAATATTTTGAGTACTTTGGGGTGAATTTTCTGTTCCTGGAATAGGCGTATACCTCGCTTCATTAAGAGGGATATATTTTACAATTATACTTGAGTCGATGAATACTGGATCATTGTTGAGAGTAAGATTCATCACCAATGTGTCAGTAGATTCAACCTCTTCAGTTGTAAACCCATACAAAGAGATACCCGTCCATTCAGCGGTTGGTACCGAGCTAGTAATTCTCCAGTAAGAGCGAATTGTCTCAAAATGCCATGAAGTCGCATGCGGCAACCGGGTATAGCAGAGGATTTTGGTGGAATCTATGCGAGGAGTCACTGAGAGCTCATACACTGAGACATTGGCACGGGGTGGATCAATCTGTAAACTCAAAATACTTTCACCAATATCTATAAAATTCTCAGGTGAATTTATTGAAAATGAATCATAGTATACCTGTGTCGGTGTCAGAGTACTATCATCAACAGTAATTGTAATTTGACTGATGATCTCATCATCTTCCTCTTCCTCAAGAATTTGATCAACCACGGTGTTGCCATCTTCACAGCTAATGAGTAGAAACATAATGAGTATTGCGAATATACGCACAGGCATAAGAACTCCCCTGGATTTACATTTACGCTAAAATTAGAATGAGATGTCGGGTTTTAACTTCCAACCAGGCCATTCAAGCCTGTTAGGAGCGCATTTTGGTCGATCCCATACTCATCTATGGCATCACCCAGCTTATGCTCCCCCGACACGGCACAGGACGTGCAACCACCTAAATGATTATCAGCCAATACATTCTGGGCTTGAGGGTGAGATGCGATGATCTCACCAATGCTCATATCCAGATTGAAATTATCACCTTTTTCTGGAGCGTTTTGCGTGTTGCCACCGCTTGTAGCAGGTCTGGATTGAAACTCCTTGACCGAGGCACTCACATGGGCACGTACGCTGATAAGATCCTCTTGATACTTGGACATTTCCCTCATTATGCGATTCTGTTTTCTCCAAACTATAATGAGGGCTGCACTAAACGATACAACGAGTGCAGTAAAAAGATACATATTCATATTGACCTACCCCTTTAATCTATTAGTATTTCTGATAGTTCTGTCTTCAAATCATCAAGATTGAAATCATTACCTGTGTTTAAGCGGTCCACGACTCGATCAATATCACGCATAGCACGTTCTTTTTTCAAGGTTAAGAAAAAACCATCATAGTAATGATCGCCCAACATGGCTCGATCTATCTCCTTGTCTCGATTGTGGTCATTTAACTCTGAAAAATAGACAACTCTAAACTCTTTGGAATAGGTGTTATCCTGATAGATTTCAAACATGATTTTATCCTGATACATCATTTAATAAACTCTCATTCTCATTTTTAATTAGACCGCATCAGCATTGGTCAAAACATTTTCCGCATATTCGCCTGTGGAATTGCTTAAAATGGGTATTTCAACACCATCATTTTTTACGCTGTCAATTAGTTCACCTCTAAACGCTTCAAGTTGTCTTTCAATATTCTCTCTAGCTTCGCCCTCTTTCAGGATATTCTCCAGGTATCTCGTCAAGAAATAGCTGATGGTTTCAACCCTGATTTTAATGGATCCAGTAGGTTTATTTTCATCCAAGTCTTTAAAATTAAAGATAGGAGTACCTGAGTTCTCAACAATTTCTTCAACCACAGAATATATGGGGGAATCATGCCCGCATTTAAAATTGGACAGTTCAAGTGCAACTAAGTTTGGATGCCGAGCAGTGAATTTTGCTCCCCATATTTTCCGATTTGTATTTTCACTATATGAATTTTTCCAGGCATCCGATATATCCAGTGGATGTGAAATCACACCTGACTTCACCTCATCTCCAAATAGTCTGTCGAGTAAATCTTCATCCATAGGCAGACTGTCCTGTGTAAAAACAGGATAGCCAAGTTTCTGGAACTCAACCAGAATTTCATGATTAATTCCAGGATCTGCTTGATAAGGTCGACCAAGAACTACCAGGCCAAGTTTGTTTTCTTCTTCAAGTTGATCCAGTACCTGTCGAGCCCTTTGCCTCTGTGACTTTGTATAGTCATCCAAGGCCTTGTACCCAGCAGCGACTGCTCGATCATTCTCGGCCTTTGTGAGACCAAGTACATCTTTAAACTGCTGATACATTTGACGAGCAAACAATAGAGAGTCAGCAACATTCACAAAAGTATCCATATAGGTAATGCCTTTGGATTTAAATATATCCCCTTCTTTAATGAAGGCCGCTTTCACGGTTTCTGGGGTACCGGTAACAGTTGGACACGCCCGACAATCCTGGGTACTTTTTAAATCTGTAGGTAGATCATCGATCATAGGAAAGAAGATAATATCTAGTGGTTTGCGTTTGTGGTGCTTGAAGATCAGGTTATGGACATGCGGTATTGCTAGCTTGCTGGGAAAACAAGGATCAATGGAACCTCGCTTAATACCATCCTTATATAGTTTCTCAGTGGTGTAATCAGAAAAAACTAAATTTTTATATGGAAGACCTAAACTTTCGAAGTAGCCCGTAAATAATGGCGTCGTAGAGTACATATTTAATACTCGTGGCATCCCAATTCGAATTTTGGAACGATTCTCGACCAAAGATTTGCGTGCTCTTTGATTTGATGTGATCTGAATTTTTGGCATTGGGTCAGATACAGGTTCTGGCTTAAAGCTTTGGAATATCTCTTTCGCAGTAAGTTCAACAAAATTTGGATTCGCTCCCAATTTTGCATCCAACCCTTTCTTGATTTCACGCATATCATTGACATCCTCAACCAAACCCTTCTCACAAGAATTTCCTACAATGAGCCTTTTGGCTCCAACTTCAAGCGGTACCTTTGATTCAAATTCATTTTTCTTTTCATTGCGGGAGTAAAAGCGAACAGGGCGAGGTTCCTGAGCACCCATCTTATAGGTGAACTGCTCATCCTTATCTTCTATGGGATGATCAATTTTTACATCAATAAAAGTTCTTAAACATTTATTTTTACAAAAATAACATCTCGTATCCTCTGAAGTTGTTGACTTATATGCAATCTCCTTTGAGGACTCTAAACCAATAAAGGTAGATTCTCGACCATTTTCCCAGAGGCGTATGGCTTCGATGCCAGCGCCAATCGCACCACTTTCACCGCAGTGCTCATGGACAATAATATTGGCTGTTTCTTTTTTACCCCTGAATCGGGATTCAATGAAGTCAACCTGGGATTTGACAGCAGCCATATTGTGTTGCGTGCCACCCTGTAGCACAAAGTTTGTTCCGAGTTTGGAAAGGTTTGGGATCTGAGATACGTAAAGCCAAATATTTTTTGGGAGAACGTTCGCCAGGCCAGCCATTATTTCTTCCTTTTTCCATCCTTGTCTTTGAAAATCGACAATATCTGATTGCATGAATACGGCACAGCCATAACCGAAGTCAGGCATGGATTCGGCTCCAAAAGCCTGCTCAGCATAATTCTCAACCGGAATTCCAAAATCTTGGGATGTACTTTGCAAAAAATACCCATTTCCAGCCGAACACTGGGTGTTAAGCTTGAAATCCTTGACCTGTCGATTGTTAAGAATCATTATTTTAATATCTTGGCCACCTACATCACAGATAACATCCACATCATCATAAAACTGAAGGGCGGATTCGGTATGAGCAACTGTTTCCACTATTGCCGCATCTGCACCCAGGACATCTGAGAGCACATCTTTTGCGTAGCCTGTGGTTCCTACACCGAGAATATTCAGTGTAGCCCCTTGTAGCTCCACCTGCTCTTGCACGCTGGCAACAATATCCTTAGTATCTTCAATTGGATTGCCCTTGGAGAGCTGATACGCTTTGACAAGCACGTTTTTGTCTTTATCTAAAAGTACTGCCTTCGTTGAGGTAGAGCCCCCATCCAGTCCTAGAAAAGCATCGACAACCTGTCCTTCGATAAAGCTGGCCGGTGTAAAAGGAACCTTTTTATATTTTTCAAGAAAAGATTCTAGTTCCTCAGTGGAATGACTCAATCCATGTCCAGTACCTTTTTTTTCGAGTCCTCTGCCCACATTGATATATTGCTCCAGCTCAGTAAAACCCACATATTGCCCAATATCATCTTCCTCTTCCTTGCCAAATTCAACGGCACCGATTGCAGCAAAATATTGAGCATTATCAGGAACAATAATGAGTGATTTTGGGTCTACACCCTCCGGAAGTGGAAAATCCCGCTCCGCCCAAACCAGGGGTATATTTTCCTCCCATGCTTCCCGCATACCCCGGATATAAGTGTTTGGACCACCTAACAGCAAGACATTGGGACGCAAGGTATGACCTCGAGTCAAAACAGATAAATTTTGACCAATGATTGCTTCAAACAGACTAGCCATCAGCTCATTGTTGGGAATGCCCTGTTTTTGAAGGCTATTTATATCAGTTTCTGCGAAAACCCCACACTTACCAGCAACATGGTGAAGCTTGACTCCGTGGTAGGCTTGATCAGATAACTCTTCTGCAGGAATACGTAATTTAGCATTAATTTTATCTATAACTGCGCCTGTGCCCCCGGCGCATTTATCGTTCATGCTGGGGATTTTCTTCTTACGACCCGTTTCAGGGTCTTCCTTAAAAATAATAATCTTTGCATCCTGCCCTCCAAGCTCGATAACCGAACCTGTATCAGGATATAGTTTTTCAACAGCCAGGCAAACAGCATTCACTTCCTGGACAAATTTTGCACCGATATGTTTGGCGACATTTTTACCACCACTACCGGTGATAAAGGCATGGATGTTCTCTTTTGGGATTGATGGGTGCTCCAGTTCAATCTGCTTTAAGAATTCCAAAACCTTCTCAGGCTGCTTGGTTTCATGCCGTTGATAATCCCGCCATAAGATTTTATCAGTTTCAACATCAACAAATACCATCTTCACCGTTGTTGAACCCACATCAATTCCAAGTGTATACTGTTTTCCAGTCATGATTATTTACTTCCTTTATACAATGCTGATAATTGGATTTATTAAGCTTGTGCCCCAACACGACCATTCATGAGACCCGATACATGCAGAACGAAATTTGCAGCAGTTCCAACGATTTCTTTCTGCTTGGGAACCTTATACATTGGTTTCTTCAGGGCAGGATGCGTATCCACATATTCTCTCATCTCTTCTATGGTTTTACCTGTAGAAGCGAGAGCTTCCTGAAATTCTTGTTTTGCTTTAATTCTAGCGTTTCCCAGCGCCATCTGAACTCGACTGTGAGCATTTACCTCACCCTCTCCAGAGGTTTCGATGGGTAGATAAATAGCATCTTTATATAATTCAACTACTGCTGCTTGAGCACCATCGGATTGAGTACTGGGCATGCATCCGAAGGGTTTTACACTCAAGACCATATGAGCCAAACCTTTACTGTTATAGTAAATATTTTTAGCCACTTCTAAATGCCCCTCACCACCTGAGGATCTCGTATTGTAGAATGGATGTCCCATCCTTTGTAGCTCGTATTGATCTACCAGCTCATGAAGACCTGTTCCCAAAGACTTTTGTAATCGAGAATATTCACGTTTGAATATTTTCTCTGCCATGGCCATGGTTCCAATTTTCTTCCGGTAATTAATTTCATTCTTGAGGTGTTGGTCGAATCTCCAGAATGGTGCAGCTATATCACCTCTATCAATACCTTTTCTGTCTTTTGCTTTCATCTTGTATTGGGACATGAGATACATGATCCAAGTACCAATGGGTTCCACCAATACTTCAGCATTTTCTGATTCTAGAAATCGAAACATATTAAAATTTCCATCTCCTTCAGTGAGCTGAGCCCAAAATTCACCTGTAATTTTTACAACCGGTTTTACTCGAAAGCGATCAACCTCGATCTGGTCAAATTTCTTTCCTGCCTCATTCAGTGAATTCGTGTATTCTTTACCCGTCAATTGATCTATAAATTTTCCAAAATAATTGACGCTACCCCCAATTTTGCTACCTGCCAAAAACTTGGCCCAGCCCTTATTTACATCAAAGGTTTTGCGGTTTTTCATGACATCATGCAAGAAATCCAGACTTTCATTCATGACCGCGTCAGTTTGACCCTCAGTCACCTCATACGGACGGATTTGATAGCCTACTTCGTTGATCATGTCACCAATGTTAAACCCATTAATGATACCAAGGAAGAAATCCATATTCATCTCTAGCCCAGCTTCTAGTTCGGATTGATTCAGGCCACCGGACTGCTGAAATAAGATGACGCGGAATCCTTCAAAACCTGAGTTACGTAGGGCAAGTCGGTATTCAGCTTCATACATGCCAAATCGACAGGGTCCACAAGCACCAGCAGTCAATAATATATAATTATCAATGATTTCCTGGCGAGAGTGTCCTTTTTTCTCAAGACCCTGTAAATATTGAATCAAGTTTCCAACCGTGAAATAGGTGGGATTACATTGTCCGTTATTTCCATACTCTTTACCCAGTTGAAAGGCGTCTACATCAGGGGTGGGGATGGCATCAGCTTTATACCCAAGGCCTCTGAGGACTCCCTCCATCAAGTGTTCATGGCTCCATGTCAAGCCACCAAAAAGCAGTGTGGTTGTGTCCCGCTGAGATTTTAAAAAGAGATTCTCAACCGGTTTTTCAAACTGTTGAATTTTAGATGTAACCAAACCTGCTTCCCGCTCTAGCCGTATTCTTTCTTCTTCCACCCTCTGTTCAACGAAGGATTCTTTATTGATTAAAATATTTTTTAATTCCTGGGAGTGAATAACGTTCTGATTTGGATCTGTTCCTGAACGTGTAGATGAACTTGTAATTCCACTTTCGGCCATGAGTATATCCCTTTATTCTTTTGTGTACATAGTGGTTGATCAAGTAATTTGACCGTTAACAAGTCAAGGAATATGCCAAGGTAATAAATGGGGCTATATAAGGGCTTACAGGTATATCGGAATAGAATAAATCGAATTACTGCAAGTAAATCATTGCACTACGGAATGTATTTTCTTGCATCCATGCCGAGCTGTTTAATCTTTTGCTGGAGGAACTGTCGCTTCATGCCAAGATATTCGGCGGCTTTTGAAATATTTCCCTTTGTACTGCGTAAAGCCTCGCTGATGAGTGAAGTTTCCAGATCATTGGTATAGGCTTGTTTGGCGGCTTTGAAATCTCGGCCATCCAGGGAATAGCCAACAGAATTTGAATCGCGTCTGAGCAATTGGTTTTCGAGCTGGACATGATCCAGTTCATCACCTGACAATACAACGAGACTCTCAATCACATTGCGTAATTCACGTACATTGCCTGGCCAGGAGTGATTCAGAAGTATTTCACACACTTCAGTTGTAATTTCCAGATCATATTTGTTACTAGTGGCAATGAATCTTTTAAAAAAGTGTTCAGCCAGCGGTAAGATATCTGATCGACGATCCCGGAGAGGTGGAATAGCGACCTCAACTACACAGATACGGTAAAACAGATCCTCTCTAAAATCACCTGATGTGACCAATTGATGTAAATCCTGATTTGTCGCGGTAATAATTCGTGCGTTGCAGGGCACGTTGCTCGTAGAGCCCAGAGGGGTAACTTCCCCTTCTTCCAAAGCCCTCAATACCTTGGCCTGGCAGGCTTTGTCCATGTCTCCTATTTCATCCAGAAAGAGCGTACCATTGTTGGCAAGTTGGAATTTACCTGGTGTGTCTTTATTTGCACCGGAAAAAGCACCTTTTTTGAATCCAAATAGCTCACTCTCTATGAGTTCTTTGGGCAGAGCTGCACAATTGACCGCAATAAAGGGACCATCGGGTCGCTGACCCTGATCATGGATATTTCGCGCAACTAACTCCTTGCCTGTGCCACTCTCACCGGTGAGATGAACGGTAACTTCAGATTCTGCAACCTTATGAATGGTTTTTTTCAACAATCTCATTGAAGGACTCTGCCCGATCATGGATTCAGAATCCTCAGTGAGTGTATCTCTGAGACGTTTGTTTTCAGACTCAAGCAAAATCTTTTCAGTCGCATGATCCAGAATTTTGCGCAATTCGGTAAGTTTATAGGGCTTGGTTACATAATCATATGCTCCGGCTTTCATCGCCGCCACTGCAGACCTTTCAGAGCCATGGGCGGTTATCATGATCACCAGGGGTGGTTCATCTACTTTCTTGAGCAATTGCAGGACTTCAATTCCAGTCAGTATTGGCATACTCAAATCAAGCAATACCAAAGCAGGTTTCTCCGCTTGAATTTTCTCCCAGGTATCACGGCCATCCACAGCTTCTATCGTAGCAAAGCTCTGTTTTAAAGCTCTCATCAGACCTTCACGGGCTACAGCTTCATCATCTGCAATCAATATCTTCAATTTATTCATATTCATTATTTATTTCGGCCCTTGGCATTGTAATGGTGAATTTAGCCCCACCCTCTGGTTGATTACTCGCCGATATTGATCCATTCATGTTGATCAGGTTTTCTTTGACGATGGTCAATCCCAGACCAACTCCATCTGGTTTGGTAGTATAGTATGGCTCAAAAAGATCATCAGGATTCGTTTGAGGAAGTCCGGGACCTGAATCAACAATACTTACTTCAACCATATCATCCTTCTCGCTGGTCTCTATTTCGACGACACCACCTTTTTTTTCACAGGCTTGCATCGCATTAAATATAAGATTAAAAAATATCTTCTTGACCCCCTGTGGTGTTCCGAAAACATAGAAGCCAGGTTTTGTGTGCAAAACAAGTGTCACTCCATTCAATCTTGCTTCTGTATGCAGGAGTACCTGAACTCCGTGAAGCACTTCATCGACTGAAACTACTTGCTGATGGCCACTTTCAGGCTCAGAATATTTTACTATCTCGGATAGAATAAGATTTAAATACTCTAGCTCAGTCTCAATAGTCACCAGGCTGCTTTTTAAAGACTCCCCAGTAGGCATTTCTTCCTGCATGACCTGTACCAGCGTGTTGATAGCACTCAATGGATTTTTTATGTCATGTGTAATATTGGCTGATATTTGTCCTAAAGACGACAGGTTGTCCTGGTTAAGCATAACTCTCTCCAGGTTAACCCGTTCTTCAATGAGCGTTGCATTTTTAATATAAATGGCCAGTTGATTTGCTACGGTTGTTATCAGATGAATATCTTGATTTGAAAAAGTTCTATATAATTGCTTACTGCTGACGGCCATAAGTCCAAGGATCGACTCCTTTTCTTCACGTATCGCAACAATTAACTCATAGCTCGCTTCTGCAAACTCCTCAGCTACCTCTGAGCTGGTCATATTGTAAGTAAGCAGCGGTTCAGGCGATGTGCTCAAAAACTGATTGGTTGCTGCAAAACCGGCGGCCTCTGCTGTATTTGGTCTGATGATAGAAACTTTGTTGACGTCCAAAATATCAGCGAGTTGCTCACTAATTTTAGGGAAAAGCTGATCCAGATTTGTAGATGTTTTCAACTGCTTGCTGATTGTGTGAAGGGAATCTTGGAATTTTCTACTCTCTTGAAAAAATAAAGCATTGATGCGAGCTTGAATATGCACTCGAGCCGGCTGAAAGAGGAAGATCAAAGCTAGAAGTAGAAATAACTCTATAACCTCCACGTTAAAAACCGGATATTGGGTAAGCATTTCGGTTAGATTCTTGATACCAAACTGATATACCAATACGATCAATCCAGCCAGAGTGAAGTAGACCAACGAAGGTCTGACAAATATATTTATGAACTCATATTGAAGTCGATAGTAGGCCAACACCATACCATGTATGAGTGCTAACAATAAAAACACTAAACGGATAGTCTGAGGTGCAGCACTGACAATGTGCAAGCCCCAAAAACTGATCACCGTGACCAGGGAAACCATGATCATCAGGATACCATTTTGATAAAAATAATATCTGAAGCGTTCCCAGTGTTTCATGCCGCTCATTTTTAGTGAAATAACCGCTACGATTAAGAACGCCACCGCCAGCCAAGTGGCATAAGCTTCAAAAAATATGTGCATGCTGGTGGATGTGAGGTCGAGAGTTCTTAATGTGTTCTCCTGATTCGTAAAGAGGAAGAATCCAACCAGGAAAAAGAATCCAATCGAATGAAGAAATGTAAAGGCTACTTCAAAAGCATGCCTACTGATTATCGTTTTTTCTGGATCTCTGGTCTCGCAGTAATATGCACCATAAGCGTGAATGAGTAAGGCAGGGCTAATGCTGATACCTGCCAGAGTGATTATCCAACCCAGACGATTTACGTTAAAGCCCGTGTCAAAGACCAATGTCCGTGGAAAAAGTGCCATAAAATTGCCTGCGAAGTAGAGCAACAATCCCAGTGCAGTCAAGAGGACGATTTTTTCCTGACGCTGCTTTAGTGGCCGACGAAGCAGGACGTATCCCAACATACTGTACAGGATAGTACCCAACAGCGATAGAAAAAGGGCTCCTCCTTCTATCAAACCAAAGTTTGAGACTTGTACGACGCCCATGTTCATCTAAGAGTTTTCACCTTTCATTGGCAGTCCAATGGTCCTCACATACTATTACGCTTCTCATAATTTTCGTCTCAATTGACTCGGTCTTTTCACTACATCAAACGAAAGAATATGCATTAGTTCGAATTTCAAAATACCCGCACCGGACTATGAGCGCAAGTAGGAATCTGATGCTGTCAATTCAGAGAATAGTGAGGATTTTGAATAGTGAATTTGTTAATCAATCTAAATAATACTGACTAAGTATTGCTCTATCTATCTGTGCTGCAGGTGGTTATAAGATTTACTTATAGATCTCTGAGGTGTACTAATACTCCAAATAATTATATAGCCCATACCAGGCGCTATTCCATGAAAAGACCATGTTAATCTGTGGGATGTAGCTATGATCCTTGTCCTTATAGATAGGATCATTCTCCAGATTCTGTGCCGGAAAAACTGCAATTCCAGTATCAAAATAGAAATTTTGATATACCCTGAACTTTGCATTTACCGCTGTAAACGCACCGGAGCGAACCATATGTGAATATTCATCAATTTCATTGATATACAAGCGTGCCCCAGCCAACAGCTCCACTTGCAGACGGCCCGGCCATATCTCTGCCTGGTAACCCAACATGGGGCTTAAACGGGATGGTACCAGATCTGAAATAAGTCTGACCTCCAATGAAGATGTGAGTATTCCCTGAAAAGGGTGGGATAGGTTTATAGGCTTAGAAACCATTGCCGCCGCAAAGGCTGCCAGTCCGCCATCACAATATGGGACGAATAACTCCGGCAAATCCTTCATCCGGTGGAAACCATTCTGTATTTCATCACCACCACAATCACCTTTCCAAACCAGACCTAGTTCAGGCTTCAGCACAATTCCGTTGCTTTCGTAGCGTTTTGAGAGACCTCCAAAAATGAGATCATAGCGATATTCCTCTTTGCGAGAGGTCACATCATTATAGGTCAATGCGAGACGCCAGGCATCCAAGTGAAGACGGAAGAAAACGGAGACAGTTAAAAAATCATCAGGTCCTATATATTGACCTTTTTGACCACGTTCCACATTTCCCGTATTGTTGTCATTGATAACGGCCAGAAAGACCTTGAAGTCATTGACATTATTTAAACCGAGCGATGTTTTTATGTTAAGATGTGGAATGATTGGGAAGGTGGTGGCAGAAATGCTTCCCATGGTGGCAATTACAAACATACATCCAAACCATCTCGTAGACGTTTTGATTCCCATGATACCCCCTCTTCCCATGTCACGTGAGTAATCTTTTAGTCTTACTCCCGTGACTTCTGATTGAGTTAAAGCCTGTCAAATCTGTAAAATATACCTATCTCAGATAGACCATCCATCTACGCCAAGGCTACGATGGATAAATTTTTACTTCATAAATACCATTTTAATGGTTTTGCTGTATTTCCCTGCTTCCAATCGACAGAGATAAACACCTGTACTCACCAACTCACCATTTGCATTGGTCCCGTTCCACTCATAATGGACCCAGCCGGCCGGTCGATCCTGCTCGGTATAGCTCTGTACTACACGCCCCTTCAAGTCATAGATGACCAGACTCACATCAGAGCTTTCTGGCAATCCATAACTGATG
>JABIFG010000090.1 GCA_018650795.1 Fidelibacterota bacterium | reverse complement strand
GAGAAGATGATCAATGATGCGCTGAGAGAGATCAGCACTCAGCACACAACACTGGTGATTGCCCACCGCCTCTCTACCATTGCCGATGCCGATGAGATTTTGGTGATGGAGCAGGGGAAAATTATTGAACGGGGAACGCATCAAGAGTTGCTTGATCGTAAACAGAACTATGCCTCGATGTGGAGCATGCAGCAGGAAAAGAGAGGCCCATTAGTAGAGTGAGTCCAACGGACTCTGGGAGGCTAAGGAACCCCTGAATAAGTCATGTGTAAATGCCTAACGCCCATAGCGCCCAATATCTTCGTTGAAAACCTTGCTAATAGCCTGCTATTGGCTGCGATCTTCGCCTTGATCTTGGACACTATGGACGTAATTCAAATTACCCAGACTTGTTCAGAGGTTCCCAAGCTTACTCATCACTGAAATCAGTTTCTTTTTTCTCTTTACCGGGAATATGAAGCGATTTCAATTCCCAAGTCTCATACCCTGAACTCAATTGCCAGCTGTGGTTGTCCACTCTACGTAAGAACACTGGCACTTCCGGCGAGAGATAAAAAGTACTCATCGATCCACTAAATATGCCACGCATGGACCCGGTATCATGAGAACTAGACATTAAGCTGTTCTGACTACAGATAACTCTGAACGCTTCAAATGAACCCAGTGGAACAGTGATCTGCTCCTTTCCAACTACTTCACAGCGCTCTTCCATACGACCAAAGAGTCTATGAAAGATATAATCCTGAAAATCTTTCCATGGTTCTTTACGGGTAATCGTCTTTCCTACTTCTAAAGGATAAAGCGATGAGAAATCAAGTTCGACCTCAAAAGGGATTATCTTATCCTGCACCGGATAATACACTGCAGTAGGGAGATGGCTACGTTCCCTGAAGCGCTGACCATTTTTATCAAGCCATATACGGCCTGATTCACTCTCCTCAACTAATAATTTCTCAAGTTCTCTGGTGCTGTACTCTTCCTTACCAGAGAATTCCTGGCTGCTCTTAGTCACGCTATAGATAACTGTAGTGCCTCCAGGCAGTTTCGGGGCCATCGAACAACTGTTCAATAGGATCAGAAAGCTGACCAGAATCGGTACTTCACGTCTCAACATAAATTTCCATCTCGTTTTAAAGGGAATGCTGTACTTAAGTCAGATCTTTTAGGCCCTGACTGTAGAAAACATTACCATCAAAATATCGTCCTACGTAACACCGCGAAAAACAACAGGATGTCGTCTATGGCAACTCTTCATAATCTATAACAGCAGGCTAATACCTCGCACAAAAAATGCATAGTTTTGACTAGCGAACTACGACAATAAACCAAATACCACTCACCAACCATCTTATTTTGCATGTTTTTATAGGGCTATACACCTTTATCCACCTATATCTCATAAAATGCAAGGGTCAGGATCAATGTCTGTAGGGCATAATCAAGGTGCGTATAGCTACCAAAGAGCCGAACCCCTTGCATCAACGAATGAGTCACCCGCTGTCATCAGAAATAGGAGAACACATGAACAAAGTGAACTACCAACCCCCCCTTCTAACCATATTGATCACCCTTATCAGCTATAGCGCCAGTGCAGGGCTGCCGAAGGCGGTAGAGATCGACCGCCAAAAACAGCGGATGATGGAAAGCCTGAGCAGTGATGATTGCCAATCGGCAATGAACCACTTGGGTCGATTGGAAGCGCTGCAGGCGGAGTTGCCACAGGATCTGGTGTTCTATGTGAAAGGCAAATGCTACTACAAGCTAGGGGAACACAAGCATGCACAAGCCTCACTGGAGGCATTCTTCAACCAGGTTGATAGCAGCCATGCCAACTACCAAAAAGGGCTGGAGATCTATAATCAGATAGAGGACGCCAGGGAAGCATTTCAGAAAGACTTAAAGATGATTCAAGTAGGTCACAGAGGACAACAGTTCTGTTATCAGATGGGGAAAACGTTTTTTGATGGTGATAGTGATGAACGCAAACACCGTGTCTGTATTAAGGGTTTCAAGATGACCACCTACGAAGTGACACAGAGGGTAT
>JABIFG010000089.1 GCA_018650795.1 Fidelibacterota bacterium | reverse complement strand
GCACCGACGGTTGTGTTGGCTACCGATAGCGGATCAGCCTCAGATGACTTAATAACCAATGATGGCTCGCTGACGGTAACGGGGGAAACGGGTGCAACCGTAGAATACAGCATTGACAGCGGAACCTCCTGGGGCAGCAGTTTTGCAGCCACAGAGGGTGATAATACCGTACAGGTCCGTCAAACAGACGTGGCCGGTAATGTCTCTGACGCGACGACACTCACTTTTACCTTGGATACAACCATTGCTGCACCAACAGTGGCATTAACAACGGATGCCGGTAGTTCGGCGTCAGACACAATTACCAATGATGGAACATTGAGTGTTACCGACACAGAGACAGCGGCAACCATAGAGTACAGTATAGATGGCACCTCTTGGTCAGCAACGGCACCAGCCACAGATACTGCCGGTGCCAATACGGTGCTGGTGCGCCAGACCGATACCGCGGGTAACGTCTCAGATGCAACCACGGCCCGTTTTGTTGTTGATACCACAGCACCAGCTACAGCCATCATCACCTCATCAGACGTGGTGATTAGCCAGACCCCAACGGTCACTGGTACCGCCGAGGTGGGTTCGACAGTCGCACTGACAATCGGTGGTGCAACCTACTCTACAACAGCAACGGATGGTAGCTGGTCAGTAGACCTCGCTACAGCAACCCCGGCCAGTGGCACCTTAACGGCAGCCGATAGCTATTCTGCCTCTGTCGTGGTCACAGATGTGGCCGGTAATGCCGCTTCAGCAGCCGCACAAACCATTGCGGTGAATGCTGATGCCCCTGTGATTACTTCTGCAGCCCTCTCAACCACGGCTGCACCCATAGTCTCTGGTACTGCGGTAGCGGACAGCACGGTTACGGTCATAGTAGCGGGCGCTACCTATACGGTAACGGCGACAGAAGGTACTTGGTCAGTCGATCTCAGTTCTACGACCCCAGACAATGGTACTTTGAGCCTGACGGCAGATGGGAGTGCAGCTAATGCAGTCTCTGTGGAGGCATCCAATGCAGTGGGTGTAAATGTAACCCAACAGCTGATGATCGATAGTGTGGCGCCGACAGCAGTGGTCACACTCTCTGACGCAGCACTGATTGTCGGTGAAACCTCAGATGTGACGATCACTTTCTCAGAGTCTGTTACCGGCTTTACAGCAGCGGATATCACTGCAGGGAATGCTGCAGTTACAGAGCTACGTAGCACAGATGATGGCACAACCTGGAGTGCGCTGTTGACGCCGGCGGCGAATACGGATGCTGTGGCATCCAATACAATTTCAATCGCCGCAGCAAGTTATAGCGACAGCCTTGGAAACAGTGGTGGTGCGGGATCAGCGACCTATTCAGTCGATACCACGACACCAACATTAGAGACAATCAGTAGCTCTATTACCTCTTTTACTGCAGATACCCAAGGTAATATTGATGTTGCAACGTTAACCTTTGACTTTAGTGAGGCACCGACTGGTTTTGAGCTGGCCGATATCACAGGGGAGACAAACGGCACCATCACCGATCTTCGTGCCGATGGCTCAGATGCAACGATCTACTATGCAACCTATACCCCGGATGCTGATGTGGCCAGTCTGAATGAGGCGATTACAGTTTCTGCTTCGGCATTCAGTGATGCAGCAGGGAATAGTGCCGCGGTCACCGCAACTACGTTGAGCCTGACAGGTGATACGCGTACCCCGGAAGCGGGTACGGCACAGGATGGTTACATCTCAGGTGCACTGGTATTCCGTGATACCAATGGTAACGGTGAACTGGATACAGGTGAAGACTCTACAACGACGGATGCCAGTGGTAACTTCCTGTTGGCACCGGGAACGGGTGATCTGATTCTGACAGGCGGTACCGACATCTCTACCGGCCACGCCTATACAGGTACATTAAAAGCACCTGAGGGTTCAACCGTGGTCAATACCATGACCACCCTGGTGGCAGAGCTGGTGGCTGCAGATACAGGCGGAGGGGATGCAGCAACTAAGTTGGCGAGTGCACAAACAGCGCTGAAGACTGCATTCGGGATTACAGAGAATGTAGATTTTACAACCTATGACCCGATTCAGGCGGCGGCAACGGCAGAGGCCGCTGGTTCTACAGATGCTGCAGCTCTGGCGATTGCCAAGACGATGGCACAGGTGAATGTGATCGTGAATACGGTCTCAAAGACGGTTGCAGCAGCAGTCGGTAGTAGTGAAGCAACCGAGCAAGCTGCCAGTCAGTCGATCTTTACCTCGTTGGCCTCAACCATTCAAAGCAGTGGTGCGGCAACAGATCTGACCGACACTACAACACTGGAGTCATTGGCGGCCACAGCGGTTACGGAGGCATCTACCGATGCAGGGCTGGATACGGCCGCGGCCGCAACAGCAGCGGCTAAGGTATCTGCCGTCTCCTCAGCAGTGGCCAGCGTGGTTTCTGCCAGTGTATCTAAAGTTGCAGCACAGACGGATCTCACCGGTATGGTGAAGGCAACGGGGGCTGCAACCGGTACCGTTGCGAGCAAACTGCAGTCGAGTATCGAAAATGAGATTGAGATTGATGCAGCAGATCTGAATAGTAAATTAGATGGATTTATTGCTGCTCAAGAGGTGGGCACCATTGTTCCACCATCTCTGACATTGAGTGAAATTGCTACAGATGGAGTATTGACCGCTGTAGAGGCGGCAACCACATTGACAATTACAGGCACCGCTACCGGTTTGAATGGAGAGACGGTTACCATAATGGTAGGTAGTGACAGCTATTTTGCTACGGTTGCCGATGGCACTTTCTCTGTAACCGTACCATCTGCGGACCTACAGGATCTCAATGAAGGTACGGTTCGTATCACAGCAAATGCCTCTGACGGCAATGGTGCTGCAGCAACCACGGCACGTGATGCCCTGTTTGTGGATACTACCGCCCCAGCAGTGACATCGGGTGCAACAGCAACGGTTAATGAAAACAGTGGTGCAGGGCAGACGGTCTATACGGTTACAACAGATACTGCAGCGATCCTGACACCACTATCGGGTACTGATGCGGCTGCATTTAGCTTAAATGCGGGCACCGGTGAGGTGATTTTGCTTGGTAACCCTGATTTTGAAACCCAGTCGAACTACAGCTTTACCATCAACACTGCGGATACACTGGGGAATACTGGTGCGCAGACCGTCACTCTGGCTGTGAATGATGTCGATGAGACAGGTACGGCACCCGCTGCACCCACCCTAACTGCGACAAATGGTGCAGTTGTAGTCTCCGGCCTAGAAAATGGCGCATCTTGGCAGTTCAGCACAGATGGTGGTACGACCTGGAGTGATGATACCGAGGCCGATGTGGTGGCTGCGAGTGCTGCAAACATAACTCTGCTTCTATCGGGTAATACTCCGGTAGGCAATACTCCGTTCTCTGTTAGCATGGATATTCCGGTTGGTCTCACTGTATCGGGTGGTGTGCTGGGTATGGCTGCAGCAGTAGGCTCAATCACACCAACAGCGACATTAAATAATTCTTCTGTTAATTTAGGTGTCACCCTGACCAATGCAGATCTGGATTCATTGCTCTCTCTTGCTACCTCAACAGGAGCAGGCTCAACAGCCGCATTGGGTATGGAGCTGGCTACCCTGGTCAGTACGATTGCCAATAGTGGTTCAGCCTACGCCAATGGCCTTGACTCACTGCTGAGCAGTGATGGTGTTTATAATCTCACGCTTAGTTCTGACGATCTGGCCTTTAGCATGAATGGAGAGCGTGTTGATACGGTAGAGATGACTGTTCCGGTGGATGCTGATCTCACCTATCCACAGATGTCGACACTGATTTCTGATGGAGTGCAGTTGATTGACTACGATGCTCAAGGTGATGCAATGGCTGCAACACTACAGTCCAGTTATGATGCGGCTTCAGATACCTTGAGCTACGACTTGACTGCAACTGGTCTGGGGTTGAATCGCACTAATCTGGATGCAGTCCTGGACCCTCAAAATAGTGCAGGTCATCAACCAATGCTGAAGTTCCAGTTTGGTGACATTACAGGCACATCAGGTGATGTCAATTTTGAGTTGGCAGGTACCACCGACAGTGGTAGCGCCTTTACAATCGCCTTTGACTTGACGCTGAATGTCTCTAACAACAGCGGTGTCTATACCATTAGTACTCCGGGAGGAACCATTACGCCTACAGCGACCATTGCGGGTAATGCGGTTGATTTGAGTGGCTTTACCTTGAGTAATGCTGACCTGGATCAGTTTATAGTAATGGGCAATGCTGCCAATCAGTCACCGGAGTTGACCCTGAAGCTTGAGAGCCTGTTGAGTCAGTTAGATGGGAACAGCACCATTCAGACTGCGGCCGAACAGCTGCTGGCTCAAAATGGTACTTATACGTTGACCGTAAGTGCGAAAGATGGAACGGATACGGACACGGATCCAGACTTGAGCTTCACCATGGATGGACAACCTGTTACTACGGTTGCGGTGACTCTACCTGTTTCAGATGCATTGAATTACCCGGTAACCCCTCTGTTGGTCGATGATGGAGTGCAGCTGATTGACTATGACGCAACAGGTGATGTGAATGCAGCAACCTTGCAGACCAGCTATAACGGAACTACAGATACACTGAGTATTGACCTTGATAGTGCTGGGTTAGGCTTGAATCGAACCAACCTAGATAGTCTGGCCGATGGAACAGGTGGTACCTCACCCAGTATCAACTTCCATATTGATGGTCTGTTGGTGGATAGCACAGTACAGGTACGTCAATCGATAGATTCCGGTACTACTTATAGTGATGTTGCAACGGTTAGCCTTGAGTTGGATCTCACTAAAACGGACTTTATCTACGGCAGCTAAAGTCTCTATCGGGTGACTGGAAGAGGTATCGTCTTTTCATAGAGGGTACCTCTTCTTTCTTGTTGGATGGTAGATAAGGGAATCGTATAGATGATTCAATACAGTAGAGTTTTATTGGCAGGCCTGTTCTCAGCCGTTGTTTCAACGGAGCTGGTAGCGGTAGAAGTTGACGCAGCCTCATCAGTGAGTGTGGTCCCAGCGGATCATGTAGGAGAGAGTCTGGTCACCTATCTACGTAGCTTTATATCAGACCTGCAGCAGTCTGGTGATCAAGCAGCAGTACAATCCCTGGCAAAACAGGTGGTGGATGCTTCTCGAAATCATCCTGAGTATGATGCTGCACAGGCAAAAATGGATTTCAGTCAAGAGGCAGAGAATGAGGCCTTTGCTGCATACTTCCCTAAAATTTATGGCAACTCCTCTTCTGGCTATAACCGCGAAGATGGTGTAGCAAAAAATGAGACAAAACTAGGGGTGGGGCTCAACCAGTTACTCTACGATTTCGGAGCAACAGCATCGAGAGTAGATGCGGCGAAGTCGGATGCAGAGGTCTCTTCTGCTGAGTTGAAAGCGAAAGGCAATGAACTGATTTATCGTGGCGTCAAAGCCTGGCATGAGCTGTTTCGTACCCAACGTATGGTTGAATTACATCGACTCAATGTAGAGTCGCGCAGAGAGATTGTCGATTTTGTAGCACAGCGTGCTGCATTGGGTGGAAGCTCACAAAGTGATGTGTTGCGTGCTCGTGCACGCTGGGCAGATGCAGAGGCGGGAGTGGCAAAAGCTGAGAGCCAGGTGGAACGTGCCAAGGCATCCTGGATTGAGATTATTAGTACAGAGGCCCCTATAGATGTCGAAATTAACCGTTTTGTGGGAATTGATCACAGCCGTTATGTTGATTTGTCTCAGGTAGCGCATCGTTATGCTACTGTAGAGCGCGCCTATGCTAAACACCAGGTAGCCTCAGATAGAGCCTCCGCTGCTGCTGCAGATAAATTTCCCCGCTTAGAGTTGGACCTGTCGGTCTCTAAGTTGATGGATGATCCGGATGATCTGCCGCAAGATCGTTCAGCACAGATTCAGGTACGTTATGATTTTTATACTGGTGGAGCCAAGAAAGCACGGGCCAGCCAGGCACGAGCACAGGCTGCGCAGGCAGCATCAGATGCTGAAACTGAGCTGAGACAGGCTGAAAAACTGTTACGTCAGGCATTGGCTGATGTTGAGGCTGGTGGCCGCACAGTAACAGCTCGCAGAGAGGCGGCATCGATTGCTGCGGCATCGATGAAGGCGGTTCGTGAACAGTTTGCCTATCGTCGTGGCACCTTACTGGATCTTTTGCGAGTGCAAGAAGACCTCTTTTTTGCGGGGCGAAATCTGATTGATGCGATGGCGGATAGTGCTCTCGCCCACTATCGTTTTCTATATCTCGCCTCGGACCTGGAATCTTATCTTGAGCAGTAAGTAGTCTTAATGTCTGTTCAATCAACCATTGATTCGTTTGAAGAGTCACTGCTCTATGTACTGCGTCTGTTGGGGAGCCCTCTCTCTGCTACAGCACTGCGTTCCAGAGTTGCTAAACTGCCAGGCCCTTGGAGTGCCGAAGATGTTGCCGAAGCAGCTGAGAGCTTAGGGTTTACGGTAGAGGCAGTCACGGGCCGTGTAGATCGTTCCTGGACGCACTTTCCGCTGATTTTTCCATTGAGTGAAAATGATGCGGTGGTCGTGGTCGCTCAACCTGAAGCGGATCAATTTGAACTCTATTGGCCGGGTGAAGACGGAACCTCTCAGGTCTCTGCAATAGAGTTGGAGGCTCTCTGTAGTCATCAGCAACAAGAGAAAAAAGGTCTGCTGATCACCCGTCGTGCACGAGCAACTACCATGAAAGACGGTCCCGTGGGGCGCTATGGGCACTGGTTCTTCGGTCCAATTTTTCAGGCGAAAAAACTCTACCTGCAGGTGGCAATTGCAGCCTTACTGACCAACCTGTTTGCGGTAACCACCTCTATTTTTAGCATGACGGTATATGATCGGGTGATTCCCAATGGTGCGGTAGATACACTCTATGCACTGCTGATTGGGGCAGGAATTATCTTTTTTAGTGATTTCTTGATTCGCTCTCTAAGAGGTTACTTTCTGGATGTTGCGGGTGCCCGGGCCGATATGGTAGTTGGAGATACTCTGTTTGAGCAGATCCTGGATATGCAGATGGGGGCGAAGAAAGGTTCAACTGGCTCTGTGGCCAATATGCTGAAGGAGTTTGAGTCACTGCGGGAATTTCTTACCTCCACCACGCTGGTGACGTTGATTGATATCCCTTTTACTATCATCTTTCTACTGTTGATCTGGACCATTGGTGGGCCGATGGTTTGGGTACCTCTGGCAGTGATTCCCCTGATGCTGGGGGCAGGGTTATTGGTTCAACCACGACTCAGTCGTCTCACAGAAGCGGCCTATGAGGATGGGCAAAATAAACAGAGCGTGCTGGTCGAAACCCTGAACGGCATGGAGACCATCAAGTCTCTCGGGGCGGGAGCCTTAATGCGCCACCGCTGGCAACAGGCGGTATTGCACCAATCGGAGCTGGGTTTGAAGCAGCGGATGTGGTCCTCTTTTGCGACCAATGTGGCCAACCTTTCACAGCAGCTGGTGCAGGTTGGTGTGGTGACGACAGGGTTCTTTCTAGTTGGAGAGGGGCAGATCGGATTTGGAGCCATTATTGCCTCTTCTATATTGGCTGGAAGGGCGATTTCACCGCTTTCACAGCTATCACAACTGCTCAGCCGGATGAATCAGTCACTTTCCAGTTATCGTGCACTGAGTGAATTGATGACGCAGCCACGAGAGCATTCGGAAGATAGAAATTTCATCACCCGCGAGCAATTTAGTGGAAAAATCGAGTTTCGAGATGTCTCATTTACCTATCCAGGCAGTGAGACTAGAACATTGAATAATCTATCCTTTACCATCGAGCCGGGAGAACGGGTCGCTATTCTTGGAAAGATCGGTTCGGGAAAAACTACAGTAGCAAAATTGATGTTGGGTCTCTATCAACCAGATGAGGGAGCTGTGCTGATTGATGGAGTGGATGTGCGTCAAATTGATCCGGCAGACCTACGCAAAGGGGTTGGAGCTGTGCTACAGGATGTTTGGTTGATGAGCGGGTCAATAAGAGAAAATATTGCCTTGGGCGTGGATGCTATTTCAGATGAGGCAGTGCTGAAGGCAGCTCGTATTGCAGGGGTTGAGGATTTTATCAGTCAGCACCCTCATGGATACAGCCTACAGGTTGGTGAACGCGGTGAAGGGCTCTCGGGTGGACAGCGACAGGCGGTCTCTATTGCCCGTGCCATTGTTGCAGAGCCGACTATCTGGCTGTTTGATGAACCAAGCAGTGCCATGGACCAACAGGCAGAAGTGGTGCTTGTAAACCGATTGCAAGAGGCTATTGGTGAAAGAACCTTTGTTACGATTACCCATAAATCATCGATGGTTGCGCTGGCAAGCAAGGTGGTGGTTATCGATCAGGGACGAGCCACCTATGTTGGACCACCTGAAAAGGTACTGGGAGCACGTACATGAGCGAACAGCGATACTCTACTATCGCAGGGGCCGGTCGTTTTACCGAGGTGAAAAAAGCTTCGACGATACTGCTGTTTGTGATCACTTTTGTAGTGGCCATGTTGCTGGTCTGGGCTGCTCTGGCTGAGGTAGAGACGGTGACTCGTGCAGAGGGGAAGGTGGTTCCGTCAGGGCATTTGCAGGTGGTGCAAAGTCTGGAAGGGGGCATCGTTGAACATATCGCGGTACGTGAAGGCGACCTTGTCGAGCAGGGGGCATTGCTAGTGTCGTTGAGTGTGACACAGTTTGATGCAGACTTGGAGGTGAGAAGTCAGCAGCTGAAGGCATCGAAAGCACGGGTGGTTCGTCTGTCAGCGCAGGTGAAAGGAGCTCAACCAGACTTTTCCACATTAAAAGAGGAGTTGGGGGTAGAGTTTGTTGCTAATGAGCAATCGACCTATAATGGCATGGCATTGGAACAACGTTCACAAATTGCGGTGTTGAGTGCTCAGATTCGTCAACGACTGAACGAACTTCAGGAGGCTGAAGTTACCTTGGAGACAACTGGAAAAACGTTGGATATTGCGCGGGAAGAGCGTGAAATTGTTGCACAGATGGTAGAGCGGGGGTTAGAGCCGAAGCTGGAGCTGGTACGGTTGCAGCGAATGATCGCTGATGCCGAAGGTAAGGCGGAGACAGCTGTCGTGGCGATTGAGCGGATTAAATCATCGATTCAGGAGACCCAATCGAGAAAAGAGGCGATGGAGCAGCAGTTTCGTACCGAGGCGGCAAAAGAGCTGTCCTCTGTACAGGCGGAGCTGAGGTCGCTGGAGGAGTCTCTGCCGGCGTTACAAGATAAAGTGGAACGTTCTGGGTTACGAGCACCACTATCGGGCATTGTTAACCGGGTGATGGTCTCTACACTTGGAGGAGTGGTTCGTGCGGGAGACTCCGTAGTGGAAATTGTTCCAGAAGGGGACCAGCTTGTTGTAGAGGCACTGGTTCAGCCCAAGGATATCGCCTTTATACATGTGGGCCATCCGGCCAAGGTTAAGATTAGTGCCTATGACTTCTCACTCTATGGAGCATTGGATGGTACGGTAGCCCGGATCAGTGCGGATGCGGTTCCGGTGGGAGAGCAGGGGCAGCCCTTCTTTAAAGTAAAAATTAAAATGGCATCAATGGTTATTAAAAGTCTGGGTAGAGAGCTGCCCATTACGCCGGGTATGCAGGCGCAAGTAGATATTATTACCGGCAGCAAGACCATTCTAAAATACCTCTCAAAGCCTCTGTTAGGGGTGAAAGAGAACGCATTTAGAGAACGGTAATCAGATTTCCTAGAATGAGAGTATTAGAATTGGGTCGAGATTTTGATGAATGGAGAGTTCATAGGTAGATCCAGCCCCGCATGGGTATTGTTTCGATGATATTGTATGTTCATACGGTAACTCACATAGCCAACTGACAGGGTGATTTGATCAGCTATTGGAATCCTGATGCCAGCCTGAAGGTTGCGGAACTGCAGCCCCCATCGAGAGTTATCGTACTGGAATTGGTGTATCTCACCCGTTAGAGTGATTTGCTCGGAGATTGGAGTAGAAATTCTCAGGCCGATAAACGGTATCGGTAACGTGGCCTGCTTTGATTCATGTTGACCAGAACCCAGGATGGAGAGCGTGGCGGGTAGCAGGTTGATGCCTACTGCAGGTGCAATGGTTGTAGTGAATGGATGGTGGAATTGAAAATCGTGCTCTACCCACAGCTCATTGTTTTTTAATTCATAAGCAATACTCTCGTCACTGGTGAGATTATCCTGAATAGAGCCGCTGGTCCAGAAGCAGCCGAGAATACCTGTACAGCTATATTGTGATGCCTCACCTTGATGGATCCCCCGTATGGTATAGTTTCGGTATCGGATAGAGCCTTTTTTGGGTAGCTGCAGACCCAATTCAACCATCATAGTTTCGCCATGAGATGGTTGGTCATCAAACCATCGACTTTTTGGATTGACTCGTTCTGCGCGGATCATTGCCTGATAGTTGCGAAGTGGTTTTTGAAGGCTGAGAGTGAAAATGAGATCATTCTGTGCTGCATGAACTAAGCTAATGAATGGCTGGAAACAGAGAATCATAATTAGGCTTGAATAGTGTAATAACATGGTGAGATGGTCAGCAAGTAACAAATTAATATCTTAGAGGAATAACAATGTCTACTTTTTATCTTTCTGATTCCATTGAGGATCTTGAGCTGTATTTGTCAGGGTCTGATATTGAGGTTGCCAATCAGTTGATCATGGATAAACTGCAAATTGCTCTGAATGTTCTGGATTACACTCCTGATGAAGCGGTTACGGTTGCGGTAAACGCCGAAAGTACTCAGCTAACGGCAGATTATAACGTAGATCCATCGGCTGACTGGAGTGGTGATGCTAGAGTCGTTATCGATGGAACAGGATTGTCTATTGATTCGACAGATGGTGATTACACAATCTCAAATATAAATGCCCTATTGACCTCATCGGATGCTCCGACAGATTGGGATTCTCCTCTGGCTGAGATGGATCTGGGGCTGCAATTGACGGTAGTCAATGATCGAGCCCAGTCACTGGAACTGAACTCAATTTCTGTTATTGCGGGAGATATGAGTGTGAGTTTTACGGGGCCGATCGTTTGGAATGAATCTGCCGATTCGGTATCGATGGAGAATGCTCGCTTTGAAATCAGTGTTGACTCTGACCCTTCTGACCAAACCGTACTCTCCAGCTTCTATATCGAAGGTGATCTGACTCTGGATTTGGGTGCCGAGAGCCTGACGGGAGTGATTGAGAGGATGGGGGTGACCAATGAGGAGGGGCACCATCTCTATAGTAACGATCTGAATGTCTCACTGACAGAGATCTTTGGGCTGTTATACGACTCAGAACCTGAGTTTATCGATGTCAGGTTCGTCGACCTCTGGAGTAATTCACGAGATGCTGGAGATATTAATGGGGATGGTTGGGATGACCTGTTGGTGTCTGCGGGTAGTTTAGATACAGGGGGACAGTGGGTAAACCAAGAGTACATCCTGTTTGGAACAACAACCGGATGGGGAGGTGAAATCGTTGACCTTTCTACTCTGGGGAGTGTTGAAGGTGTACTACTGGATTTTTCGGCTACAGAGCCACTCTCTTCATATTATGTTGATCCACTAGGGGATATCAATGGGGATGGTTTTGCTGATTTACAGGTCAGAGCCTGGGGTGAGTGGGAGAGTGGTCAATGGAGTAATAAGGAGCTGATACTTTTTGGTCAGAGTGGCAATGGACAGTTGACAACCGATCTATCAACACTGACTGGTGTTGGGATCGAGTTGAATATCAGCGATGAGATCGATCCTTACTTCCGCCCAGTCGGTGATCTGAACGGAGATGGTTACGATGATCTGTGGATCAATCAGGACGATTGGGGAGAGGCTGGCTATCTTCTTTTTGGTAAAGCGGAAGGTTGGGAGAGTGAGATCAATCTCCTTGTACTGAATGGAACAGGGGGTGAGGCTCTTGACTTTTCTATGAATGGCGACACTTACCTGGAAGCATTTGAGGACCTGAATAGAGATGGTGTTGATGACTTGCTCATCGGTTTTTATGGAAATTCAAGCGGCACATCGCAGGAGTATGTTCTGCTGGGAAATAGCGGAGGTTGGGGGGCGGCTATTACTATGGAGGATTTAACAGGGGTTGATACGCTCTTATTATCTCATTTAATTTTCCCTGACCCAGATGATACCCTCTATACCAGTGGTGACGTCACCTTGCCCGAAGGGATCGAGTATGTGGAAGTGCAGGTGAGTAGTGGGCTCATGGTTGAGGGTAACTCACAGGCTAACCGGATGGTTGGGAATAGCGGAGATGATACATTTGATGGAGGGGCAGGTTACGACACCGTAGTGTATGCTGGAAACTATATAGATTATGTGATTTCGACAGATCCGATTGCACGTGCTATTACGGTCTCATCAACCAGTGACGGAACCGATACCCTTACCACTGTTGAAATGCTTGAATTTGCGGATCAATCTGTTTCTGTTGATCTCTTGCTTCCACAAAATTACCTGGCCACAGGGGCAGTAACGATTGCAGGCATTTCTGAGCAGGGGCAGATGCTTACACTAACCAATACACTCAGCGATGAAGATGGCATGGGAACAATGAGTTATCAGTGGCTGGCAGATGGGGTAGATATTGTTGGAGCTACCAACCCCAGTTACATTCTCTCTGAAGATGAAGTTGGAAAGGTGATTTCGGTTGTTGCCAGCTACACCGATGGGAATGGAACTCTTGAGTCGGTTGTCAGTGGTGCAACAGAGACAGTGGTGACCCAATCTGTGGTCAGTAATCCAGTTGGTCAGACGATGGATGAAGATACCCTAAATGGTCTGTTGGCTATTCGAAATGGTCAGGAGTTGGCTCGGTGGAACTTTCCAGAATCGGTTGGTTTTACGGTTGAAGATGCTGCAGGGTTGGGGAGCGGAGTAACATTAAGTTACAGCTTTCTGGATGCAGTACCCGAATATTATAGTGATGGTAGCGAACCAGGGTTAGATTTTCCAGTAGACTTTGGGTTGTTTCAGCAGGATCACCAGGCAGCAGTTGAGACGGTACTGAGCTACTACTCCTCTGTGATTGATGTTGAATTTGTCGAACAGACTACAAATGATGAAGGGCAGCTGACGTTCGGCTTCTCACAACAGAATCCAGGGACGGCTGGTCACGCCTTCTTCTATCCCAATTTCTCTTATAGCTTCAGTCAGACAACTGGAGAGATCAGCTCAACCACTGAGTCCCCTGAATCCGGTGATGTATGGATATTACCCGCTACAGAGTGGGAGGAAGATGACTTTTTGATCGGGGGTGATGGCTACAATACGTTGCTGCATGAGGTTGGTCACGCGCTGGGGTTAAAGCATCCGTTTGAAGGGGGTAACCAGCTTGAGACAGCACTGAACCATACCGGCTATACGGTGATGGCCTATGAGAATGCGCCGAACTCAACAATGGTTGAGGCGCAGGCTATTGATACACCTGTAGAGGGGGGGGTACAGACTAGCTATAATGCTTCTAACTTTACGGTTCAGACCAATACACTCATGGTGGGGGATATCGCAGCATTACAGTACCTTTATGGTGCCAACACCACCTCCAGTAGTGAAGAGGATACTTACAGTTGGGGTGCTAACGAGGCCTTTTTTGAAACCATTTGGGATAGCGGTGGTACGGATACCATTGATTGCAGTAACCAGAGCTATAGCTGTGAGATTGATCTGACTCCTGGCAGCCACAGCTCGATTGCCCTGCGTACAACTCAACAGGAGGTGCTGACTGCATTGGGGTATGAAGATTATTCTGACTGGTTACCAGATTTGGTAGGGTCGACAATTATGGGCGATCTTTATAATGGACGTAACAATCTGGCTATTGCGGAAAATGTATTGATTGAAAACCTGATTGGTGGAGCAGGGGATGACACCATTATCGGAAATAGCGCAGATAACCGGCTGGATGGTGGCGCTGGCAATGATACTGTAATTTATAGTGGTAACTACGCAGACTATAGCTTTAATGAACTGGAATTGGGTAGTGGTTGGTCAATTGCTCGAGTAACAGGCGGTGCTGATGGTGTTACAGACGAGGGTACTGACACACTTTTGGGGATTGAATCACTGCAATTCAGTGACCAGACCGTTGCAGTGGATCAGCTGGTGGCTTCAACCGGTAGTACGGACAGTACAGATAGCATCAGTGGCACAGTAAGCTATTGGGGGGATAGTGCTGCAATGGGTAGTGTCTCCCTTACTCTGATAGAAAGTGGTGAAAGCTCTGGGCAGAGCATCACAACTCAGACAGGTGGGACGTTCTCTTTCAGCGGTGTCGACCTCTCTTCAGGGGCTGTGTTACAGGCAGAAAAAACAGTATTGGATAGTTCAGCCGTCAATCTACAGGATGCAATACTGGTACTGAAACAGATTGTCGGCCTGGAGACACTGAATAGTTATCAACAGATTGCTGCTGATCTGGATCAGAGTGGCTCTGCAGATATCAATGATGCGATCAGTATACTCAAACATGTGGTCGGGCTGCCAACCACAGACCCTGAATGGCTCTTTATGGAATCTAGTGAACCCCCGGTAGCAAATGCTGCTGTTTATATCACCGCCAACCAAATGGAGGCGGTTGATCTGGTAGGTGTGTTGAGGGGGGATGTGGATGGTAGTTGGGTTGATGTCGCCTGATAAATACGGTTGCCTGAATGTCTAACTTTGTACTCTCTAACACGTCTGCACAACTAGTTGATTATGTTGATGGTGTTGAATATAGGGCATCATTACCACTTACCTATGACTCCTTGTCTTCCGTCATTCGCTCGAATCTCGGTCTGCATAATACTTCCGGTGTTGAGCTGGATAGAACGAATCTTGTTTATCAGTTTGATGGTGATGCTGAAACGACAGGCATCTCCTCTGTACTTCGGTATCAGTTAACAGCATTGCCGACTTTCTTGTCGTCAGTAGATAGCACAATTTCGTTCCGCATGTTGAGTGGAATAGATGAGATCAAGGAGAGTAACGAAACAGAGGTTTTTCTTGAGCTGGATGTTGTGATTTCAACAGATGCTGAGGGGGTAACTCATATTTATGCAAAGGAGGGGAGCTATACTGGTGCAATTGATTCTCCTTCAGTTGGGACTATTGGCCTTTCTCTATCTTTTTTATCCGGTGATGAGATTGCCATAGTACATGAGTTAAATGGCGAAGCAGTTTTGGATCTGAAGTTTTTTTCATTTTTATCTAAATTAGACCCTTATGCGGAATTTATTAACTTTGGTCTTGAAAGTAATTACCATTTAGAGATAGGTGGTACATTGCCTATCAACACATGGGGTGGTGAAGAGGTAGAGACGATCTCATCGGTTATGCCAATTTCGGTAGATTCCAATCAAGCCCCGCAGTGGAGTGGTGTGATTGCGGATCAAACAATGGATGAAGAGGGGGTTCTCAATCTGGATTTGACTGGGCTTGTTGATGATCCGGAAGGACAGGCTGTTACGATTACGGTGTCTGGGGGGGGGGCAACCGTGACCACGTTGCTAAATGAAACTCAAACTCAGCTGCAACTTACAGCCACAACAGACTATTACACCTCCACACCCTTAGAAATTGCAGTGAAGGCTGAAGATAGTGTGGGCGGGTATACCGTTGAACGCTTTCAACTAACGGTGAATGACCTCAATGATGCCCTATCGGCCATTGCTTTAAGCAATCAAGTCAGTTCGCTTCCAGAGGATCAAGATACCTCCAGCAGGACGCTGGTAGCCAATATCCTGATTACGGATGACTCCGTGGGCAGCAATACCATATCTCTATCTGGGGCAGATGCTTCACTCTTTGAAGTTGAGAGCAGTGAACGTGAGCTCTATCTGAAAAATGGTGTAGTGCTCGATTATGAGACAACAACCGGTTATGAAGTAACGGTTACAGCAGAAGATAGCAGTGTGGCAGGGAGTAGCCCTGTCAGTGTGATCTACGCATTATCTGTTACCGATATGAATGAGGCACCTTCATCGGTTAGTGTTTCACCTGTACTTTCAGCGATGATAGAGAACAGTGATACCGGTAGCCGGATCAAAGTAGCGGATCTGTCTGTGACAGATGATGCGTTGGGTACCCATACGCTGTCAGTAGTTACAGGCGATGACTCAGCACTATTTGAGATTGAGGGGGCTGAACTCTTTCTGAAAGCGGGTGTTTCTCTCGATTTTGAAAGTCAGAATAGTTATACAGTCACCACTTCAGCACAAGATATAACGCTGGGTGGCAGTGCTGCTGTCACAGCGGCCTACACCTTAACATTGCAAGATCAGAATGAAGCACCAACAGTTACCTCGGCACCAACGGCAACGGTCATAGATGAAGCAGGAATAGGGACTGTGCTCTATACGGTAACGGCCTCTGACCCAGATGCCGGAGCCAATTTCACCTTCTCTTTGGGAGGAGATGATGGTGAAAGGTTCTCAATCGATTCCGGCTCAGGAGTCATCACAATGGCAGAAATAGTCAATTTTGAGGCTAAGTCAAGTTATGCTATTGAAGTGACCGTAAGTGATGGTTCGTTGTCTGATACTCAACCGCTTGCTGTGACAGTAAGTAATGATGTATTGACCTACTACTGGGGGGAGAGTAACAAGCCGGTTACTGAGGTGGTGCAGAATGGGGCCACCTTTGAAAGAACAACTTCAGCACATGATAGTGATGCAATTAGTTTGACGGATGTGCTGCTCTCGCTCAAGTACTATCTGGGCAAGAGTAGCTTAAGTGAATATGCAGTTGCAGCAGCAGACTATAACGGAGATGAGAGTGTCAATCTCACCGATGTATTACAGATTCTAAAATCCTATCTGGGGAAAACAGAGGCACCACCGGCCTGGCACTTTGTGGACGGTGTTGCAGACTTGCCTGGGGGGGCAGATGTAGTTGGGGTCTTGCGTGGTGATGTCGATGGTTCTTGGGAGTCACCAACGGCTTAGGAGTGGTTTTGCAAGGATTTAGTGCGCCTGTTCTTGCTGCTGTAACTGCCACATCTCAGCGTATCGGTTGTCTGCTTGTAGCAGTTCAGCATGCGTTCCCCGTTCAATAATTTTCCCCTGCTCCATCACCAAAATCTCATCGGCATCGGCAATGGTAGAGAGGCGGTGGGCAATCACCAGTGTTGTGTGCTGAGTGCTGATCTCTCTCAGCGCATCATTGATCATCTTCTC
>JABIFG010000088.1 GCA_018650795.1 Fidelibacterota bacterium | reverse complement strand
TTTCTTTTGATCGCTTTTACTCGTCTCTCTACTTCTGACTTTGGGCTCATTATTGGCTCCTTTTTCGGGTTGTTAGCCGCCCAAAGTATCTCTTATTTATTTAGATCAAATGAACCGAATTGGTCTGACTCCACACAGTGTCCGTCTCGTCTACAATTTCAAATCCAAGCAGAGTTTCAATAATATCTTCCATTGTTACAATCCCATCCATGCCGCCATACTCGTCAACGATGAGTGCAATATGCTCCTTTTTATCCAAAAGAGTTTCCCAAACCCGGAACAGCTGGTTTTCCTCAAATACAACCACAATCTCCCGTTTAATATCCTTCAGGGTTAGTCCTGTATGGTCCTCAGCAAGCTTCTCGAAGACGTTTTGCCGAAATATGTACCCAGTTATGCTTTCAGCATTTCCTGAATAAATTGGTATTCGTGAAAAGCGTAGCAGATCTTTGTTTTCTAGAAAATCTTCTAAAGACATATTCTCATCAGCAACTGAAACAACGACTCGAGGAGTCATTATCTCGGAAACTTTGACACTCTTGAGTCTGATTAAATTTTGTATTATTTTATTTTCCTTTTCACCAAAGATCCCCTCTTCTTCACCAATGTTTGCCAGGGCTGATATTTCTTCTCTGCTTGTGGTTTGCTCGGTATAATTTTTGGAAAATAGTCGTGTTATATATGCTGACATTATTACTAAAGGATATGCAATAATTAATGTAACTCTAATTGCATGGCTGCATATACTCGCTAATTCTCTCCAAAATCTTGCCCCAAGTGTTTTAGGGATTATCTCAGATAGAAAAAGAATCAAAACAGTAAGAATTGCTGAAGCAATCCCAAAATATACTTCTCCAAATACTTTTGTCACTTGTACTCCTACACCAGCAGCTCCAAGCGTGTGTGCAATAGTATTCAGGGATAAAATAGCTGATAAGGGTCTGTCGATATTTTCCTTTAGCTTAATTAGAATGGTGGCAGACTTGCTTCCAGAATCTTGCTTAACCTTCAAATAGGAAAGAGAAGTAGAAAGTAAAACGGCTTCCATTACCGAGCATAGGAATGAAATAATGAGTGCAAAGAATAAATAGAAAAGTAGAAGGGTCATTATTGTTTTATCAGAAGTAGTTGTGTTGTTTAAAGTTTGACTCCGACACAATTACAACACGCAACTGTAGATCACTAAAGGACATGCTAATTTCGCATATTCTCGATTTGTGGTGCCGGAACAAAATCGATTTGTGCCTGAGAATTGGACTACCATATTGTTGTAACAAATTGCAGGTATGAATTATTCTATGATTCACAAGCCCCCTTTCAGAAAACTAAAGATACCTGTATATCGCTATGGGGGCAAGGAAATCCGGCCATGGTACTGCTAAGCCACTATCAAAAATATCCCTTCAGTAAGCAACAATCTCTTCAGGTGAAGCATGTTACCCTGGCTGATGTCTCGTGCCCGGTCACTTCAGTAATTCTTTGGACTCATTGACCACATCTTGTGTATTTTTCTGGAAAGGAGTAGCCCTTCCGCGTCGGATATAGATATGGTCCTTAAAAGTGCCGCCATTAGCTTCTACTATCGCAGCAAATTTATCAATGTTTTTCTGTTTGAACTTGCTATTGAAGGTGTTGAACAGGATTACATCTGTACTGGAAAAATCGTTTGATTTGATAAAGGTCCAAAGTGGTGGGGCAGGCCGGTACCACCAGATTGGAGAGCCTAAATACACTGTATCATATTGGCCCAGGTTAACCGTTGCAGGTTCAATAGGCTTTTCCTTTTCAAACCAGGCATCATAAGCTGCACTCGTACCTCCCCGGCCTCCTTCATAAGCTTCTGCAGTTATGTAGAGTAATTCTGCATTGTGTTTTTTGGCAATCTCCTTTGCCAGAGCCTCTGTATTGCCAGTTAGGGAGTAGACAACTACCAGAGTTTTGCTGGACACTTCACTTGCTCTCTGATAGGGTTGATTTACATAGTCACCCCTATTTTTTTGCATGGCGAACGACCAACTCGCAATGATGAGGACAATGATTACAATAATCTTTAACATGCTGGTACCTTTAATTGTTAAACGGTTGATATCCATCGCTAGAGCCTCTTGTTTGATTGCGGAACGAATATTCATTCCAAATCGAGGTTAAATTTTTTTTACTGTTTTACAGCATCCCAGGCCATTTGAATAATAATATCGATTCCTTTTTTATCAATTTCGGGCTGTTGCATTAAGCTGGCATTGATGCCGCCTTGCGTAAACACGACCAACTGCAGGATATCCATATCCTTAATGATCCCTTCTGCTATCCCTTTTTCAAACATGGCTACAATTGGCTGTAACATACTCATTATTTTTATAGAAACATCTGCATCAATAATTGGCGAATGTCCATATGCTTCTATGAATTTATGCTTATAGGGGTCACTTAAGGCATAACGAATGGCATTTAACCATGCCTGTGTGAACTGTTGTTTGACCGGCATCTTACTATCCAGCCCATTTAATATTTGTTCAATACCCTCTGTTTTAATCCTGAGGTAAAGCCTGTTAAGCAGATCTTCTTTGGAGGGGAAATAGTTGTACATGGTTCCAATCCCGCACCCAGCCTCCTGGGCAATCAATTTCATGGATGTGGCTTGTTCACCTCGTTCAACAAGTAATTTCAGGGCTGAGGAAAATATATCATCTCTCTTTGGCATCATGCCAGTATAGTGCCTTGGAATATTCATTCCAAGACATATTTTGTTATCCTTCCATTCATATCGTTTGAACCGAGTTGAGACATGTCGGCTTTGTCCATGATTGTCCACTTCTCGTTAGAAAACCCACTCGAATACAGAAAGATGATTGCAGAATATCGAAGTACAAATCTTCTTAATTCAAAAAGTCTCTACCCTTCGAGGACCTCAGGGTTCGGCAGACAACTCCCCCTAAAGGAAAGGCGAGTGGGATTTGGTTTCCAAAAGTTGCTAGGGTTGTTCAAAAGCTGGTTATATCTAACCAACAAAGACCTTTTTGGTGACACTGCTTTTGAATTTGCTTTCTTACAAAAATTATTAAATGTATAAAGTCAGCGCCTTTGGTAGAAGATATAGCTGTTAGCCCGACTCCCTTAATTGATGTTCAGATTGCGACTCAACAAGTGTTAGGCGATAAGGAGATTCTTTTTATGTTCTTAACGGGCATGCGTCAATTTAGTTTGTAAGTAACGGTGCCGGAAGTTCCCATCAGATTTTCCCTACAGAGGAATCATTAGTATGAAATACATGTACAAATTTGCTAGACTACCTGATGATAAGAAATTGATATCCCAGATCAATTTGGGTGCATCTACGTTATTTGACTCAATTGATAAGCTTGACTCTGACTCTTTGAATATCTCGGATTATAACAAGCGCTACCTTAAGCGCTATAAAAATAAACTTCGAACCCATTTACAAAGATTGTCCTACCTGCTCGCATGGTCAATATTTCGCTGTAAAAAACCACTGTCTGAGATCACAATAATTGATTACGGAGGTGGCGCAGGTTTGCTATCACTCCTGGCAAAAGCCTGTGGGATAGGGTCAGTTATTTACAATGATATTTATGATGTTTCCTGTATTGATGCCAGAGTGGTGGGTGAGAGTACCAATTTTCAGGCAGATTATTATGTCACTGGCGACATTGATGCCTTAAAGGTCTATTTAAAAAACAACGCAATTATACCAGATGCCCTGGTTTCATGTGATGTTATGGAACACATTTATGATTTGAAGACCTTTTTGAAATCGCTTCATAGCTTATCTGAGAACAATCTCAACTATGTCATATCCACGCACGCTAATCCACTCAATCCCATAATCCGACGGACTCTCATGAAACAGCAAATCATTGCAGAGACCCAAAATAAAGTTGCAGATTACGGACATAAAAGCCGTGATAGTTTAAAATCTTTTCTTGATGTGAGAAAAGAGATTATTGTTGAGAAATATTCTGATCAACTCTCCGAAAGTGACATTAATCAGCTTGCAATTAATACTAGAGGAAAGCAGCGATCAGATATTGATATATGCCTCGAGGAATATATAGAAACAAAGCGGATGCCTGCTCCCTTGAGTCACCCCACAAACACCTGTGACCCACATACAGGAAACTGGGCAGACCGTCTCACAGATCCATTTGAAATCAGGAATTTATTTTTAGAAGCTGGACTTAATGCGAGTGTTTTGAGCTGTTATCATGGTGACCCCAAAAATATATTCAAAAATATTTTGGCTAATGTCTTAGATATTCTGATCAATATTTTTGGAAAGCATGGATTAAGACTGGCTTCCTATTTCATGCTCTATGGAAACAAGAAATAATTCTAACAATATCTTAAGCATGTTTTTTGTTGCTGTTCAAAATGTTTGATAATTGAGGTTTAACGCTATTTGAACAAGGGGGTTAAGTGGTGACCCCGTCCATGTCTTTCAGACTACGCTGGACCAGCCCTTATACAGTAGCCCTTAGCGAGCTTTAATTGCTAAAAAATGCTGGTCAGGAGTTTTTTGGAGGTGGTCCTTCTGTATACTGAACGACACCATCTGGCATAGTCTCCCAGGAGGCTTTTGACCCTACAAAAATGTGCATACCAATGGATATATCTGGATCCCCATCTACACAACCTAATGTAACACCATTTACCTTACCTTTATAGGTACCACACAGGGTTGACCCACAGATGCTACAAAACAATAATCCTTCATACGTTTTTTTTGATTCATAACGTGAAAGCAATGCTTCACCAGTTACCCATGCAAAATCCTTGGGCTCTATCAATGCATAAGCAGATGCTTGGGCACTAAATGCCTTTCGACAATCTGAACAATGGCATGATCTGCCATCCCTTAATTCACCATCTATTCGATATTTTATCGCGCCACAAAAACATGAACCGCTAATCGACACTTCTGATTCCCTTCTTATTAAAATGAGAGTGGTATTACGGGAGTTTACTGCTTGAAATAATTTCTAGACCCATAAATTACACCTAAAAAGACCATGTTGAGAATTGTTGGAATAATAATTTGTATGAGTCCTAATTGTTCTCGAAAAATAAAAAAAGCGACCACGCCATTGAGGATGAAGATTGATATATAGGTGAAGGCAAATGCTGGAGCCCATGATTTTCGAGTCCATAAGCCGAATAGGAAAGTAAGTGGTGCAGCGATATCCAGGAGTACTACAACAAGTCCCGCTATAACCCCATACACATATATACCAAAAAATGGGAGCCCGGATTCGTATCGCATTGAGATACCCATGATCGACCCAAACACCCAAAAAATAAAAACTCCGAAAAGGATTTTAAGTGATACTGGAATTGGCTTCCAACCTTGTTCTAATACTGTTTTTGTGCTCATATTTGGCTTGCCCTTAATTAAGATGTAGAAAATTGCCATATCTAACAACCGATAGAATACTCCTTTTCCATTCACCCATTGCTTAAGCTACCCCTGGTACTTAGTCGTCTCCTTTAAAACCTTATCTTCAAACCACCATTGATGACAAACCCATCTACGGGAGCATAAATGTCCTTAAATTGTGGATCGGATATTGATCCTGTGTATACAGATTCAAACTTGGTTTGACGAGTATCCAGGAAATTTTCAAAGTTCAAGAATAGCGAAAATTCTTCCCACATTTTCTCTGTCATCAAACCGAGAATCCAATATTCCTTGCTGGTAGATCCATCACTTAAATTTTGAGGGCTGAAGTAATAAGCCTCCAGTCCTACTCTTATGTCATCATGTTTTTCATACATCAAAACGTTATTCAGCCGATGTCTGGATACTAGAGGGAAATTTGTGCTGGAGTCATTGTAGTGTTGTTGAACATCAGCGAGAGTATATCCAATAAATAATTTGATGTGATCATAGGAGAGCTTTATGTTTGTCTCAATTCCCCTGGTATCTATGACTCCACTGGGCTGTCGAAATTCGTATTGACTCGAATTATTTGAGCCAAGTAAGATGGGATCATCTATGCGTGTATAAAAAAGCAGTGTATTGATGCTTAGTGAAATCTTGTCTGAAAGGGGAGTGCGATAATTTATATCGAAATTCGATCCCAGAGATTTCTCAGCATTTGTATTAGAGACATCAATGGGTAACACATTTCTGAACTGCAGCCGCTCAGCATCCTCTGTAAATACACTGGGCGTCTTGTACCCCAGCCCTCCCCCTACACGCAGGACCAACTTTTGATTCATTTTCCAGAGTACAGCAACACGGGGTAGTAAAAAATTACCATAGTCATTCTGGTGATCAAATCTCAAGCCCGTTTCAAGGTTCAGTCGCTCAGAAGCATTCCATGTACTTTGGATAAATGCCCCCATGGTGAGGTGGTTATAATCCACAACAGTTGCAGTGTCAGGTTGGTTTTGGGTGAATTGATCAGTCCAGAGATTCATCCCAGCAACCCATTCAAAGCTGTTGCTTTGATGACTAAAATTCACTTCGCTAAAAGAAGAATATTGTATGCCAGAAAAGGTGTGCTCCGGAGCTGCTACGGTTCGGTCATAATAACTAAGGCTGTTTTTTAGAGAATATTTGGATGCTTCCGATTGATGATGAACCAATCCGATCTGGGTGCTAAAACGAGTTGTTTCATTCTGCTCAAAATATGTATGAATGCTATCCTGGTTTCCCTCGATGTAATTTATGTCGCCGCCAATACGATTCTCCAGCGTGGTATTCATTCCAACATCGAGGATTGTCTTGTCTGAGAAATATACAAACAACTTCGGATTGACGGTGTAGCGCTTGAATTTTGGAATTGCTGTTAATCCGATGTCGGCAGGGTCGTAGGCGGTACCTAGATTGTAGGAAACAAAGAGAGTCGTCCCAAATCTTCCAGTTTTTTGGGCAAAAAAGGCGCTTGCATCAAGACCCAGGGCAGATGTGGCATTTAGCAGAACACTTAGCTCTCTATCATCTGTGGGGGTCTTAGAAACCAGGTTGACTAAACCTGCGATTGCACCACCACCATGGAGGGTGGATGACGCCCCTTTGATCACTTCAACCTGGGATAAATCCAGGGGCACGATTTGCAAAAGACTCAAGCCTCCAGAAAATCCTGAGTACAACGGAAATCCATCCTTTAATATCTGGGTATACTTACCATCCAGACCCTGGATACGAATACTTGAATTGTACGAAGTTGCTGAAGTTTGTTGGGTCTGAATCCCAGTACTTTCATTGAGCAGCATTCGGATATCACCTGGCTTCATATTGCCCTTTTCATTGAGCTCTTCACCTGAGATTGCTTCGATGCGGGTCGGAATATCAGCTATGGTTCTGCTTGAACGAGTGGCTGAAACGAAAATTTCTTCTGTATGTTCTTCATTATGGTGTAAGAAGACTTCAAGTGGTTCAGTTTGTGACAGAGGGAACGTGAATGTCCAGGAGCTCTCTTCATATCCGATGTAAGTAAAAACTATGACGTGATGACCCTCGGGAATGTCTTGTATTGTTACAAGTCCATCTTGATTAGAACTGGCACCAAGGGTCGTTCCTTTCACGATGGCGTTGGCTCCAAGCAGAGCTTCCCGGTGCTCTTCGTCATGGATAGTTGCAGTAAACGTATTTTGACCTAAAACTGAAGCATAGCAAATCAGCACCAACAGTGCAAAAATGGGTTTAATCATGTGGTTTGTCCTTCTTAAATGGTTAACGATGAAAAGCTTAGATTTTCGAGGTTCCCGGGATGTATACCATCGTGAACATCTCGAATTTTTAAGTATCGCTAACTCAATTTGGGGGGTTGCCAGATCTTTGGAAAATAGTCTCTGGCTATTAAGATGTTGTATGGGGTAGTAGCTGGTTCAATCGTCCAATAAATTGCAGAGGTATGAATGTCCTCAGCAACAAAGCCTGAAGAGCTTCCGCAGGATAAGAAAGGTGAGCAAACATCATTCGAGTTGTCTTCATGCTCATCGGCATGTTGATCTGCGATTTTTAATTCCGTTTCGTCATCACAGTGGTCTTCCTGACAACAGAGATCAACGGAGAGTGTTGCTATGTATATGGACAGTATAATGCGGATGAATTTCATTGTATGTAACTGTATCAACATACCCGGCTCATATCAGTTGTCAATATCAATTTTTATCAACCTAAGTTTTGGTGTATGTAGAGGATCGCCGATCCATCTTCGACCTGCGGACTACCACGGGACAGGCCTGCCTACGCTTTACAAGCTCCGACTTGGCAGGCACGGGGATTTTCAGTAGTATGCAGACCCGTATATAGCAAGGGCTAGCCGGCTTTGGTTGCTAAAAAATTGCTGAGCTGAAAATATTCTAATCTTATTCAATCAGTTAATCAAAATCTGAGATATTATTTGGATTTACAGTGAGCAATGTGAAATTTGACGTAAATCATCCTAAAGTTGTACAAATTACTGGGGGTCCCTTGGCTAATTCTGAAACCAGTTTGCACCGAAAACAAGCCGCTATCATGTTTACGGATATTGTTGGCTTTACAAAGGCGATGTCTCGAGATGAAGACGCCGCATTCAGAATGGTCCAGGAGAAACGCTCAATCATCACCCCACTCATAAGTATTAATAAGGGCGTCTTTGTAAAGGAGATGGGGGATGGTACCCTTTCCTATTTTGATTCAACTCATGATGCGGCAACCTGTGCCATTAAACTACAACAAACCATATCTCAGAATCATGATATGGACGTGAGGGTGGGTATCAATTCAGGTGTAATCCTCATGGATGCTAATGATGTTTTCGGTGATGTAGTCAATGTAGCGGCCAGGTTAGAAAGCATTGCTCCAATTGGCGGCGTATGTGTTTCGAAAGAAGTGTTTGATGAGTTGTTGGATCGGACTGGGTATGAGGGGACTAATTTAGGCTTACAGCAATTAAAAAATGTCGGTCGTCTTGTAGAAGTGTATGCGCTAAAAGCTGAGAACCTGGGACATCCTGATTTAGAAAAATATGAAAAAAGCCAGGTTCAAGCTCATTCTGGTGAGGATATTCCATCCCTGGCTGTATTGCCGTTTAAAAACAAAGGCAAAGATGAAGATGAGTTTTATGCCTACGGCATCTGTGCTGATTTAATTTCAGATTTATCTAGTGCTGGGAAACTCAGAGTTATCAGTATGAATGATATTGAAAACCTTGATTTAAAACAGCTCTCCTCATCGGAAATAGCAGAAAAACTAAACGCTCGTTATCTTATAAGTGGACAGCTTTGGAAACACGGAGAAATGTTCCAACTCTCAGTGGAGGTGTACGATTCTAAAACTGCAGCAGTCCTATGGTCCGACAGATGGCAAGAATCCTGGGCTGAGCTGATATCAGTTAAGGGAAAACTGGCTGATGGAATTCTTAAAATTGCTGATATAAATCCTGAGGAGAATTCAGGAATATCAGAAACGATCACCAGCAATGCAGAGGCATATGAACTGTATTTAAAAGGCAAGCATCTTTTTGAGCGAAGAAAGGATACGGTTGACACAGAATCTGCGCGCAAGTTCTTGGTAAAAGCTATTGATCTAGATCCGAACTTCGTGAGAGCCAAGATCATTCTGGGTACAAGTTTTGAAGATGAAGGACTATTTGAGAAAGCGTTGGAGTTATATGAGGAAGCTCATCAGAATGCTGTTAGTGCTGACGACCAGAGTGGAAAAATACTCTCCTCAATATTTATCGGTCACGCCTACCACTCTCTGCGCAAATTGTAAGTCTTCAGAACATTTGGGACACATTTAGCTAAAAGTTAAGAGACACTTTCGAGTTGTCCAGTTCATTATGCAAGCACTTCTGTGTGCTGCTGTTTCAAGTTAATTCGCTTCCTCTCGAGAAGCGTTTTTTGTTTAATGATCTGTCTCTGTGTTAAGATCTTCTCCTTTCTTCCAAAATACATATCTGCCGGGGTCACATTATCAAGCGACTCGTGCAGCCTCTCATTATTGT
>JABIFG010000087.1 GCA_018650795.1 Fidelibacterota bacterium | reverse complement strand
TTAATAAGTCAAGTGCACCATTTACAGTTATCTCTATTGTTGGTGAATTACATATTGAGGGTGTCTCTAATGATTTCGATGGGCTGTTAAGAATTGAAAGGGATGGATTCAGTGATGCCATGGTGATTGTAAAGCCTGGCAATACGAAACTTTATACGATGGCCAAATTAAGTAACCCTGCGAGTAGAAAAAAAACGAGTAAAGAGAAAGTGGGCTTTGGGTCGTTCTTAAAGTAATGTGAGCCTAAACTCCTATATAAAAAGAGCCCTCAATGTTCGAGGGCTCTTTTTGTGAGCTTACTGGGCCGAAGGCATGGTATTGTGAAAGGAAGCACTCTTGAGGAAGATGCTTGAGGCATTTGGAAAACTCATGATGAATTTTGATAAACATTAATATTTAACTGGAGAAATTATGACTTTAATAACAAATCTAAACTCAATGGCAACACCATCCGAACGACTTTGGCACGCAATTGCAGCCAAAGATTTTGCTAAAGTAAAATTATCAATGGACAAAGGTGCAGATGCCAATGCTCATTTGATGTGCGGAACTTCCGTATTAATGCATGCCATACAGATTGGGCAATTCGATATTGCCAAATTCCTTGTGAGGAAGGGTGCAGACGTAAATGCCAAAACAATTGATCCTTTTACGGTACTGATGTATGCAGTTAGTACTGGGGATTTATCAATGGTCAAATGTCTCGTGGGAGAGGGGGCTGATACCACCGTTTTAAGTGGTGGCGATCAGCCTATGACGGCACTTGGCCTTGCGGTGAAATTCAACCGTGTTGATATTGAAGTTTATTTGGAAAGTAGGTGATCGAAAATGAATGAACAACGAGGATTTCAACCAACAATCTCACAGATTCAGGCTATGAATGATTTGACTCAGCAAGCAATTACTTTAAAAAGGAATGGCAATTTCGAACGTGCCCTAGAAATATATAATCAGATAGAGTCGTTAATCCCAGCAATCAATCCAAAAACATCAATATCAAAAGCAAAGGTTCTTGTTTTACTCGGTCGGAAAGGTGACGCAATTAATGGCTTCATTACCGGAATTGGCTATTTTGCTAAATTTGACCAACAAATACTCAGTTCAGGGGATGATGAACTTCGTGATATGTGCATATCAGCGATAGAATATTATGGGTTTTGCATAAAAGAATGGCCTGATGAAGATAATGTGCTAGCAAGGCTGAAAGGCTTTGAGTCTGGGAATTTAGGTCAAAATGTAAAGGGACGATTCAAATTAGGACTCTCAAAGCTTAAAAAGATGGGGATCTGGTGTAACACATTTAATGAGCTTTCCACCAAGGTCCAAGTATAGAAGAGTGAAATAGGCAGCTGATATCCAAATGACTGACGAGTAAGAGTTTTATCTCCTCGTAGAGTGACGAACCTGGGGAGGCTATATATCGAGGGTTTGTGAGACTCCAAATTCATTCTGTTTGATTTCGATACGTATTTGAGACGATTTTCCTATATAGGAATGGAATTTCTATTTGTCATGTATGGGTAGTAGGTATATAGAAACGTTACTGGGGCTACGTTTAGAGCCCCCAGGTGTCTCAATAACCGCCGTTTTTGAGACTGCAAAAGAGTGCCTGAATAATGAGACACCCTTTTTGATACTAAGAGAGCCGAACGGGGGCATAATCAAGGTAAAGAATGTGATCGAGCAACGCCGTTGGCTTTCTTTTGAAGAAACTGCTGTGTACTTCGGTATCAAGAAAGAGGTTGCTTCTTAATGGGCTACCAAGAATCGCATACCTCCTCACAAGCTTGAAACATTTCTGAATTTTAATAAGGCAGTGTTTCCTATCAAAACAACTCTGGGAAGTGGCAGTGATCTCTTGCAAAGTATTTATTAGGTATCCTGAAAGCAATAAACGACATAAAAGAGTGCCCAAAATCATATATAGATGAACGTGTTAATGACATACATAGAAACATTTCCAGAAATATTATGATTGTGAATCTTGAGCCTCGGAAGGAAACCTCAAACGTTGTGAAAGTTCCTAAAATTGTCAAATGGAGCTATTACAATTAAGACAATAATAGTTATGTATATACTTATGTTAGAACATTTGTTTTGTATGAATGATGATCAAATGTATCTATTGCTTATCTTGGACAAAAATGATAGAGCTTGGGAGATTATCAAAACCCCTTAATTTGATCTAAATGACAATTTTATCCTAATATGATCGAATTTCATTCAATTAATAGATTGGAAACCACATGGATATACTAAAGAAGAAAATTCATGATTTTAAGCCGATTGAGATGCCTGATATAGCCAAAGAAGATGGCTATTTTGATCTTTTGTATGGTGTGCTTAAAAAGATAAATAAAACAGGTCAAAAATCTTCAAATACGATTTCGGCAATGAAAGAAGAGATCGTCGAAGAGGTTCAGAAAACATACCAGACAGTAGAAGAAATGCGAGAAGAGCGAATTCGAGTCATTCGTGATAATGAACGCCTTGAAAAAGGGGTAATCGAATTGAATGATATTGTTGAAAACTTAGGCAGGGCTGCCGAGGTTACAAAAATACCTGAGCTAGCCGAAATGATAACGATAGCATCAAAAGCTGTTGATCAGATAAATGCCAAACTAGGGATAATCAAAGTTCCAGCGGAGCCGCATACTAAAATAGATGATGAATATCATATTAAAATTAATACTGAAGTCTCTCAGAATAAAGCAAATGAGGGAAAAATATCAGGCGTTGTTGAACAAGGATACCGTCGAGGAGACAAAGTGTTACGCCGGGCTTCAGTGATCGTGTTTAAATTTGAAGGGATTGAAAATGAGTGAGGAAATAATTGTTGGCATTGATCTAGGCACTACCACCTCAGCAGCCTGCGTTTACAATGGGGGTCAATATCATCACATAAAGGGGCCGGCGGGGAATATAATAGTTCCTTCAGTAGTGGGTTGGGATAAGGATACCCAATCAATAATTGCTGGGCATCTAGCCCACAATAAAGCCAAAGCGCAACCAGAAGATTATGTTTATGAAGTAAAGCGCAGCATGGGAACGGACAAGAAGTTTGACCTGGGTCCTGACAGCCTATCGGCAGCCGAAGTTTCTGCCCATATGCTCAGACATATCAAGCTGTACTGCGAAGCGCACTATGACGAAACAATTAAACGTGCTGTCATCACAGTTCCCGCAAACTTTAATAGCAACCAGAGACAGGATACAAAACGTGCTGCTGAATTGGCAGGGCTTACTGTTGAACGAATCATCGCTGAACCAACGGCAGCTGTCTTGACTTATTGTATGGAAAATACGGAGAAGGATGATTTTGTTAAAGTCATGATCTATGATTTAGGCGGTGGGACATTTGATGTCTCAGTCGGTGAATATCATACGGGTGTCCTGGATATTAAAGGTGTAGCAGGAGATAATGAGCTCGGCGGATCCGATTTTGATAAACTTCTAGCAGACGTATTCTTTGATAAACTGATGGAGGCGTACGGGATTGATTTTAGAAAGGACGGCCTTGCATACCACACGGTTGTCAGGGAATGTGAAAACCTGAAAAAGGAATTGAGCTTTCAGACTACTTCATCAATAAATATTCCATTTTTAGGAGCTCAAGATGGAAAGCCCATTGGGTTGTCCGAGACTTTTACACGTGAGCAATTTGAGGCACTAATTCATTCCCATCTTGATAGGACATCAAAAGCCATGAATAAAGCATTGAAGTCTGCTGAATACAAGGCTGCGGATATTGATTTGATTCTTCTAGTTGGCGGTTCAAGTCGTATTCCCCTGGTAAAGGAAACTGTAAAAAAGTTAATGGGCAAAGAACCCAAAGCTGATATAGATCCAGATCTTGCTGTATCCTTGGGAGCAGCCATGCAGGCTGCTATCATCGGCGGACAAAGCGAAGGCGTCATCATGGATCTGGTACCTCACTCCTTTGGGACTAGTGCTGTGCAGGAATACAATGGTCAGCTTATTCCAGGATTTTACTCGCAAATTATCGAAGCCAACGCACCCATGTTAAAATCTTATACAAAGAAATACTTTACCGTATTTGATAATCAAGAGGCCGTTGATTTTGAAGTTTTCCAAAAAGCTTCCTTGGCTGAGAGTATTTGGGCAGCTGATCTAGATTTCTTAGGGTCAAAAACAATTGAAGGCATCCCTAAGAATGCTGCAGGCGAAGAATCCATCACTGCAACTTATACATACAACCTGGATGGTATTATTGAAGTAAATATACTCATTGATAGCACAGGCAATTCGGTTCCATTTGAAATTGATTCCACCAACTTACCTGCCAGTGCTGATAACTTGAAGCTTAGCGTAGGCGGTGATGTGGATCCATTGGATTGGGAATCTCACGAACTCTCAAAAAAATATTCCAGTACCATTAAACTGGTCCAGAAAAAACTTGATCAGACAGATAATGATGCACTTAACACTAAGTTAAATGAATTGAAACGGGCAATATGCGATGACAATGCTCCTGTATGTGAAACTCTTGATGATGAGTTAAATGACATCCTATTTGAGTTGGAGGAATAAACCTTATCGCACACTACCCAATCGATGAGATTTATCGTCTGGTTCAATCAGGGCGACATCAAGAAGCGATCATTACCGCGTTAAACTTTTATTCTGAGAATAAAAATGATTTGGATGGGTTTGCCCTGTATGTCAACCTCTTGCTAGACTATGGCTTTTATGAAAAAGCAGAAGAAACCCTTTCACAATCTATATGGGACAGTTCTTCTGATATGAATGTTTTTCACCTTTTCCATCAGCTCTATAGCAGAACAGGAAATATTCAAAAATTGGAACAGTTGCTGTCAAATGGGGAAGCAGGAGACAATCTCCATAACCAGAGTGTTTTTCCTCTTTCATATAATGCTCAATACTTTTCAAGTCAAACATTTGATTTTGTCGTAGACTTGATCAGTATTTATTCCAATCAAAACAGGGATCTACGTAGAGCTTACTTGCAAGCGAAAGCCGGGATGATGGCCGAGTCAGTTTATTATCTTCGAAAATTTAGCGATCAACTTGAGGATACTGCAGGAAAGTATCTGATCCGTGCCGAGTTATCGCTGATCAAGGGCAACTATGAAAAGTCGAAGGGGATGTTCAAGAGGCTTTCCCAGGACCCAAAATTCACATTTTTGGCTTACAACAGACTTGGTGATATTTCAAACGCATTGGGTGATAGTGCAACAGCAAAACAATATTATAAAACAGCATTCGAAATCAAACCTGATCACTTTGACACCTTGATGGATATGATCAAGACATCTATCCTGGAAAAGGACTACAAGACTGCAAAACGACATTACAATCAGGCCAAGGAAGAGTTTGGCGAGGAAAAGGTGATTTCTTTGAGACCCTTGCTCGTAAAAGGGAACACGCTCTCAAGGACCGGTGGAGTGAAGGGATTGGTCTGGTCAGAAATTACAGGAAATATTCTGCCAATTGAAATACTTGTCAATGCATCACCAGTCTTCGAATTGAATTGTGGTGGAAATATTGGCTTTGCCATGCGCGATTCCATTGAGACTGTTATGAGCGTTCTCAAAAATTCTGAACTTGAGAAAAAGATGAGCACCTCAAGTATCAAAATTAACATTCCCTATGCAAATACGTTTAAGGATGGCCCTTCAGCAGGATTGGCCTTAGTAATTGGTTGCTGGTCGGAGGTTGAGGGTATTGGCGGCCTTGATGATTTTGCTTTTACAGGTGAGTTATCCTTGTCAGGCAATGTCCTTCCCGTAGGTGGTATCCCGGAGAAAGTATTTGGAGCGTATATGAATGGTGTGAGTACTGTATTTTTACCAGCTGCAAATCACTACGATTTGAGAACCGTTTCAAGTAAAATAAAAGAAAATCTGGAGTTTCGATTTGTCACCCATTATCAGGAAGCAGTTGAGGTCTTATGGAATCATTAATGGCCATTCATCCAATTAGTGGTGAGTTAATACAAGTGGATCAACAATCTAAATGGGAAGAGGAAATACGTCCCCTAATTACCATGTCAATCAACCTGTACAACAAATCAGTGCAGGCCATATCACGGGATGATTATGAATCGAGCTGGAATCATATTCGGGACTCGATCTCAATATTCCCCTTCATCAGGAGCACCTTAGTTTTTGGATTAACACTGGCTCTAGAGATAGGTGAATATATTGAAGCCCAACGGATTCTACAGCGGCTCTCAAAGTTTCTATCTCAAGATGAAAATGAGCAATATTCAAAACTTATTATCTCAGAGTTAGCTACCTATAATGCAATCGTGACAGGCAATAGGGATAAGGCTTCCCCTGGATATTCACAACGAATGGTTTTTTCAAGATTGCTTGAGTTGAAGGAGTTGGAGAAAACTGGGGCTTCGTCTGGGAGTGAATCCAGAGTAGCAAGGGGAAATTACGTGGCCTGGGTTGTACTCATCTTTGTGATTTTATTTACTCCACTAGGAATATCAAAATATGGAAAACTAGGTTCAGAAAAAGCATCACTGACTTTAGAGCTAAAGAAACTTGGAGTGGAACTCCAAGCAAATTCCCAAGATATGGAATTGGCAGAACAAGCCCGTGCGGCAGCAGAGAGATTAAATACCACCTGGAATGCCTTTATGGTTAAGGACTATAAACAATGTGGTAAATTAATCATCATGGATCAAAACTTGGTCCAGAAATTGATCGATGCTGATTCTACCATAATGAAGAAGATCTGCGCAGGTTTATACCGCGAAGGGAGCTATAATCTATTGTCTCAAATAGATTACCCCAGCGAATTTCATGTCCATGCAGACTTCCTTACAATCCTCGATGCAAGTGGGGATACTAGACGAAATCTGAAAGAAAGTTTTGTGAATAAGTATGCAACATCAAAAGTATACACTGCACCGTTGATAAGAGAACTCTTTGAAAGCGAGGATGAGGTACAAAAGCGGAAGTATTTTGCGATAAAATTACAATCACTAATAATTCTTCACCCTGAAGATACCCTTGGATTCTATATGTCTTCTACAATGAAAAATGAACTGGAGCAAGAAATTGAACTTCCAACCACACAGTAGTAATTATTACGAGCGCTTAGGGCTACAAGTTGGAGCATCTGAAAGGGATATTAAGCTAGCCTTCTTTTCAGCGGTGAAGGAGTTTCCCCCTGAGAAAGAAACTGAAAAACACAAGCCCATCAGGGAGGCTTACGATACTCTTATCCATATTCAATCTAGAAGTGAATATGATTCCCGACTTTTACATGGTGACGTCCTAATCGACCTGGAGGCTCAGCTATTGGAGGCAGAAGAAGCCGAAGATGCCAGTGGACAAGTAAGCATATTAAAGAAAATGGTAAATCTGTCTCCCAAAGTTGGTATGTATAGAAATAAGCTTGGATTAGCATATATAGGCTCGGAATCGTGGGATTCTGCCTATCAGCAATTTGAAAAGGCATTTAGCATTGACGCCAAGAACCCCGTTTATCATTTAAATGCTGGCCATGCCTTGAGAGAATCTGGATTATTATCAGATGCCGAGAATCAATATTTAAAGGCTTATGAGTTGGACCCTGAAGATTACAGCCCACCGAGAGCCTTGGCTTCACTCTACTTTTTCAATTTTGAAAAGCCCCAAAAAGCACATGAAATCCTTGATGTGGCCATTAACGCTGACGGGAAAGTTGACTTTCAAGATTTCTTTTGCATATATGATAAATTACAATTCTATGCTTTTTCAGTGGATGAGAGGAATCTAAAAAATCAGCTGGCCATGCTAGATGATATCATTACCTCTGACGATGAAAAATCGTTTGTAGCATTTATGCTCGCAGATGTAGCATCCCAAGCCTATGAACATAAAATGTTTGAGATAGCAGAAAACTTCATCAAAAAAGCATCCTACCTCACCCCTGAGGATGAGGACATCCAGCGTTTTAAAAAGGATATTGTTCACAACGCAAAAATGGTCAAAAGTTTAATCGCTATTCAGGAGTCCAAAAGTGTCCATGATTTTGTAAAATATTTAATCACCGTTTATGTGACAAACTATTATGGAGAGATAGAGGATGCTGAATTTGAAAGTCAGATGGACTCTGCGATGGAAACATTGCGGAATGTTATGGATGTCGACCCCCACGCTACGAAAATCAAAAAATCATTTGCCTATATTCAAGCGAATCATAATAAAGTCTACAATCTGAACAAGAAATTCTTCGATATCATACAAGAACAACCATCCGCTTCAAGAGAGGAAAATAAATGTCCAGGCTGCAAAGAGCTATTTAATGTAACAAAATACGATTATGGAAGTTACAATTGTCCGAGTTGTCATAAGAGCTTGTCTTACAGTGCGTCGGGAATGAAATCAGTATCAAGTGGCTATTCCTCCGGGGGTAGCTCTTCTTCGACTGATAGTGGTGGTTGTTATATCGCAACGGCAGTATATGGCGACTATGACCATCCCAAGGTAAAGCTGCTCCGTCAATTTCGTGACCATGTACTTAGTCGTAGTATGATTGGTCGGATGTTTATTAAGACTTACTACTTCATTTCTCCGAGTCTCGCTAAAAGGTTGCATCCCACCAGTTGCATTAGTCATCTTGTGAGAACTAGAGCATTGGATAAATTAGCTAAAAAGCTTCTTAGAATGTGGGGATGATTAAAGGCTAGATCCTGATTGTTAACTGTATAGTACTAATCTTATTTTTTTTTGAGATTAAATTATTTTGTTTTCGATATTCTTGTACTACTAACATAATTAAAGTGGCTAGGACTTGCAGCCAGCCTGTTTTTCCTTTTAGGAATTCTATATTCGATATGGGAATATTTTTTAAGATTTATTAAATAACCCCGGTTTATGAGACTCCTTCACACCTCAGTTTGATTTCGATACGTTAATGAGACGATTCCTCTATATGGAAATGGAAAATCTCGCTGGCATGTAGGGGTAGTAAGTATATAGAAACGTTACTGGGGCTACGTTTAG
>JABIFG010000086.1 GCA_018650795.1 Fidelibacterota bacterium | reverse complement strand
GCTGCAGTGGCTTGCCAAAACGGATATGAACTATGCGATCTTCGGAAATTAGGAGATCGTAAACTATTTGTGTTCGAGGATAGCGAAGCATTTCAACTATTAAAAAGGGACTATTACTGGCATCAAGCTAAGGTAGATCCACTGAAATTCAAAAAAGCAATCCGCGAGCTCAAAGCCTTAACTGTAGAAGGATAAGACTATGGAAAAACCAATTAAAAAAATATGCAAAACTATAAATCTCGGATCAGTGTCAATGGGCATTATGATCCAACAAAAGGAAAAGAACACAATAACAGTAGGGTAGCCAACGGCTGGTCCCTAAAAGAATATACCTGGACTGAGCCTTCAGTCCGTGAACTAACCACTCAACATGGCATCAGCTGTAACGAGTATTCTGGTGAACAGAGATCAACAGATAGCTGGGTAGGTACTAATGCAATCATGCTTGATTTTGATGATGGCAGTGTATCATCATCTCAGTTAATAGATGATCAGAAATCCTGGAAATTCGACAGCTATATCTACTCCAGTCAAAATCACCAAAAACCAAAAGAAAAGCAGGATGGAACGGTCGTTCCTAAATGTGATCGTCTTCGCGGATTTATCCCATTAGATGAAACTATCACTGATGTCTCTGATCTTAAAGCGCTAGAAGGATATTTTAAAAATAAGTATCCAACTATCGATCAATCCTTCATGGGACAGGCTCGCTATTTTGCCCATGGCACCACAGAAGTATCCAGCTTTCGGAATAGTCAGGGACCTTTGAAATGGAAAGAGATTCCAGATCTTGATAAGTATCGGCAGAAAGTGACCGCTAAAAGTTGGCAGAAGAAAATAGAGCAATTAGTTCAGCTATCCGATGTGGTATTTGATGCGGATCGTAAAGAGGTCCCAATAAAGGATATCCAACCTGACGAACCCATCTACTGCCCTTACTGTGGATTATCTGAAGAACGATCTGGTGATAACCATAATGCAGTTATACTGATGAGTGATGATGATCTACCATTCCTTTTCTGCTCCAGTTGTCAATCTCGTAATCTGGGAAACAAAGGAGTTTACAATTTCGAGGAAGTTGATGGATACATCTACAGGTTAGCCCTTGATGATAAGCTCGTTTTCATTGATACCTTGAAGTCAAAATACATGGGTGGATGCAAAGAGCCTGGCATAGATGAATTCGTTGTGCGGGAACAGAGTGGGACAGATCATGTTACCCAGTTTTGCAAAAGCCACAAAGTTCCTTACCCCAGTACGTTCCCCAGAGCTCGATATGAACTGATCTTCAATAGTGATGAGCGTGCAGAATTTGATAAGGGTTATGTGAATAAATATTCTGTAACTGACCTACTGAAAAATGCTGTCCCAGTCGGACATGTGGCTAAGAGGCCCAAATATATTGGCAATCTAATTGATCATATCATGACGGATGATACAGAAATTATTGACAGATTCTATAATGATCTAGCCTGGTTCACTCAAAACCGGAAGAAGCTGATAAATTCATACTTGTGGCAAGGCGTTGAGGGCACTGGGAAAGGATTCTTCTTTTCAAGAGTACTCCAGGTAATCTTTGGAACCCAATACTGCGCACAAACTGATCAGGATGCTTTCGGAACACAGTTTAACTCATTCTTAACAGACAACGTGTTAGTGTTGGTTAATGAGGTTTCCGGTAATTTCTCTGGAAGCGAGAGCAAAGGTCTGGCAACCATTGAGAAGATGAAGATAGCTATCACAGATGAGCATATTCAGATAGAAGGCAAAAACAAAGATCGCTTCAATGGCAAGAACGTCTGCTCGTTTCTATTTGCAACAAATCGCCGGGATGCCATAACACTATCGGATAATGATAGGCGGTTTAATGTGGCACCTAGACAGGAAGTAAAGCTTCATGATACGCCATGGTGGCCTGGTTATTACCAGTTGCAGTCATTGGTAGAAGATGAGCTTCAAGAGTTTGTGTGGTATTTGAAACAGTATCCTGTTGATGAAGCACTGATCGGTAAAGTAATTGATAATGAGCCGAAACGAATCCTGCAGATCATGTCACAGACAAATGCTGATATGTTCTTTGATGCTGTGAATAAGGGTGATCTGGATTGGCTGGAAGAGAATGTGGTCGTTGAGTTATCAGGCTTTGATGTTGATAAGAAAAATGATCATATCAATTCAATCATATTCAATCTTGCGGGTGCAGACAAAGTTTCAGTCAATGATCTGTGTGATCTATACAATAATATTAATGGCAAGAAACTGACCACCGTTGCTTTCGGCAGATTAGCAACTGGCCATTTAGGTAAGGCAAAAACCGTCCGGATAGCCAATAATCCTCAACAGGGGTTCAAGATTAACTGGAATTCGAGAGATTTATCCGATGAGAGCTAAAAATGTAAGAGATGTAAGAGGTTGTAAGAGATATCTCTTACACGCTAAACCCTTGTGCAGTAAGGCTTTGCGGGCATATTTAGGTAATGTAATAGATATATCTATTATTGGGGGGGAGAAGAATATGTATATACTAGAGTACCTCCCTGTCCCCAGCCTAATATCGATCTCTTACAATTACAAATTAGCTATATATAATATAAACATATACTTAGAGCGTAAGAGATGCGAATTCTATCTCTTACATCTATTACAAATGATAAAGGAGGAATATTATGAAATATTTCAAATATAAAATTAGCGTAGAACAGGGTAAACAGGACTCCTTAGGAGAATTGGATATTACCGAGAATAACATAGAGTTTTGCTTAGAAGAACTTACTGATTATCAGCAACAGGCCCTAGCTGCCTTATTTGCTTCATTAGTGAAAGATAGTAGGACTAAGATAGATAAAACCGTGGATGCAATACGATGAGATTTTTTAGTCAAAAACCAACAGTGGGATCACGTCTTCATGAGCCTCCAGAGCAAGTAGTAAGTGAAGAACAGCGGCTTTTAGCACAGCTCGAAAGCCACAACGTGATGAGAAAAGGTAAAGTCGGGCGACTTTTTTCGCCTCTGACGGGATCTCGTACAAGAGACCTGTCCCATAAATCAAATCAAATAGATGAGATATTATAGAAAGAAACCAGCAGTTGAATTTGACTTCAATGGTGAGACCTATAGAGTTGAACCAAGACCTAAACAATTTGGGTGCGAATGGTGGAGAGTCGGAGGGCATACGAGATACCGATGTGGACTTGAAGACCCAGCGTATCCTATACTGGCACCTGAAGAAGATTGGATGTTTTCAACAGAGATGTACATGCTGCTTAAGAGTGAGGATCCTGATGAACATGCAGAGTTTTTAAACCTCCTCAACAAGGCAGTGAAGCATTTCATAATAAAGAAGTAAATAAACGGGTCGAAATATCGGCCCTTTCCATTTTTCAAACTATAGGGTTGTTAGAAGAATGGTATGATCATAAATCGACGCTAAGCCCTACTGGGTAACAGTTCTGTATCGAAAGAGACGGAATACGGTTGGTGCTTCTGTTAAAAATGCGGTAGTTACTTAAACTGCAATACTGGCCATGTGAAAAAACGCTTTATACATAAGTCAGTCTCATTATACTAAGGGACAAAATAGTGGGGATTTACATGAACAATTATTTACGTTTAATCTGTGCGTTATCATTGATGTTTGTTTTCAATAGTTGTGAAGATCCTGTCGATGAGGATACAACACCACCCGGTTCACCTCTAAATTTAGTTTATGATGCGAATCTTTCAGGTGATCTTCAAATATATCTGTCCTGGGAAGCACCCTTAGATGAAGATCTGTCAGCTTTCAACATTTATCGAGAGCCTGGGAATGGGATTTTTGTCCTTATTCGTAGTACCACAAATAATTTCTACTTGGATACTGATTTAGATTATTTGATTGAATATGGATACAAAGTTTCTGCTTTGGACAAAAATGGAAACGAAAGTGATTTTTCAAACATTGTATCCCAAGTACCCAGGGATCTTGTAGCTCCTGCCGCCCCTGCAGGGTTGTCATATAATCCCGATCTATCTGGAGATCGTCAAATTCATTTATCCTGGGCAGAACCTATAAACGATGCTGTTGCCATTTATCATGTTTATCGAGACTCAGGAACCGGTAATTTTAGTGAAATTGGCAGTACAGCCGACACCCTTTATCTCGACACAAATTTGGACTATTATATTGAATATAGTTATAAAGTTTCTGCTGAGGATGGTGCTGGAAATATTAGTTCTCTTTCAGAAATCTTATCTCAGACTGCGCCAGACCTGGTGGCTCCGCAGGCACCTAGTGGTTTTACATATGATCCAAATTTATCTGGAGATGGTCAAATTTATCTAACTTGGTCTACCAATTCAGATACTGATGGTGTTAGTATATATTATATACATGGAGATTCCGGATCTGGGTTTTTCAGCAAAATCGACTCTACACCCACCCCGGAGTACTTGGATTTTGGATTGGATTACGAGACGGAATATAGTTACAAGATTACAGCTGGAGATCTCCCAGGAAATATTAGTGAATTCTCAAGTATTGTAAGCTTGACACCCATAAATCTTCACAGTCCTGCCACGCCTAACTCTTTAATGATACGGGCTCACAACATTCCATCAGAATTCATTACAAATGTTGAACTGCTATGGAGTGCTAATACTGAATCAGATTTTTCGCACTATGGAGTCTATAAATCTGCTGCATCGGCGTTATTCATCCCAAATGAAACCACCTTTCTTGATTCAGCTACTCAAGCATTCTATATCGATGATGATGTGGTTCCTGGCGCAACATATTATTACAAATTAGTTGCCTTTGATCTAGGTGGACTTGCCAGTGATCCTTCCATGGTTGTCTCTGATACTCCCCTTGAGATACCAGAATTGATCAGACCAATTAATGATGACACGGCCACAGGGTTAACGCCAACATTCGAATGGACAAATATCGGTAATGCTGTTAAATACAAAATAGTTGTCAGAACATCCTCCCAGACAGGTGATATATGGGAAGCTGAGGTGGAGGCGACCTCGGAAAGTACTATTAACATTGCTTATCCAAACAACGGTCTCCCTTTGAATGCAAACACACGGTACTTCTGGTTTGTGGCGGGATATTCCCAAGATATTGAAGAGGTGAATGTGTATTCTGAGATTGAAACTTTTAGAACCCCCTAGGTACTAATATTGTCAAGCTTAGTATTAACTCAATAATTAATCGGCCCCAACGATTTCCAAAACGGGGACCCTACCCGTCAAATATGAAGTACCAGGTTATTCGATCGAGAGGTCCACTTGGTTTTTGGGTTCTATATCAAATCCGTATTTTTAATTTTTGGAAAATTTTACAGCCTCTATAGGCAATTGGATATGAGGTAAAAGAAGCATCACATGGATACTTCTCTTTTTACGGTCCTAAAACGGTTCCACGTTTTGGTCACCTGGATCACTGTAGTCATGACTCGAGATTACTCTCGTCACTTCTTCGAATTGATCCCTTGCTTGTTTCGCGAGTATTAACATTTCTTTAGTCGCGATACCATCTATGCCGACCTTAACTTCAGCCCAGCGATAGGTACCCTTCTTTACGTCCAAAGTTTTGAAAGTTGTAGAAACCGCAACAACAGGCAGGTTAGACCGTTGTAACTTCTTCTTGTGAGCGTTCCAGTGCTTGATGCTGGTAGGGCTCAGTGCAAAGACCAATGGTCTTACATCTCCATCGATTTCTGCTAACAAGAACAGCCTTGCTTTTGGTTTACATGATTTACCTATAGCTGAGTGCTCGCACAGATTGCACGAAATAGCCAAAGGTTCTTTTCCTCCAGGCACCCCATCTATCGCAGAACACAAAGGAACTTCCGCTCCTTCCTCCCACAGAGCACGTATTCCCTGCTCAGCGAATACGATTCCTGTAAGCATATTCCCAGCTACATCTATCTCCTGAGATGCACTATCCAGATAACTCTCACCGGTATCAATGTACAGGTGGTGTTTGCCATTCTTTTTATGCTCAATACGGACACGCGGAAGCTCGAAATTGGAAGCAGCAGTACTTAGCCCTTCCAATTCCTTATCCAGATCCCACCCAGCAACAGAAAGAGCCTGTTTAACTGCGTCGGTTTCTATCATTTGATTTTCCATTATTTCCTTTCTTTGGCTTAGGCCAACTTTAATTCAGCTAACAATTCATGAGCTAGTTCAGCATCCTTCTCCGGCACATTATCATTCCGACTTACGCAGTGCGTAGCGTAAGTACAGAACGAACAGCTTGCCGTGTTTGGGTAATACCAGGGCTTGACCATAGCAGATAACTGGGCTCTTATTTCATGTCTAAAAGCACGAAGGTCTTGGATGGTCTTCGTGGTCATCATGAAGGGCGAACCTTTCTCATCGCCAATCTCTTTTCCGACAACTTTGCGTTTATAGACTTCATGTCCACGAAGGAAATAGATTCCAACTGAGTCTACCATCATATTTGGTTTCACCCAGATGTCATCTACTAAGACTTCACCGAACTTTAGGGCGTATGAATAGAGCGTAAGCTGAAGATCATTCGGGATAGCATACTGGTTAGGACGCATCTTACTTGATTTAAAATCTATCAATGAGATTGTCCCATCAACATTCTTACGGCACTGATCCATAGTACCAGTGAATAAATACCCGAGTATCTTTACTCTAAATGGAACCTCAGAGAACAAGACTATAGCATCACGGTTATATGCTTTGCTCCGATAGTTCTCAAGGATTTCAACTCCATTCTTTGTCAGAGCTTCAATCTCTTTAGCCATGTCCCGTTTCCAGCGCACAGGGATATGAGATTCATCACTCGCATACAGATAATGATTAAGGGCCTTGATATAGAGCGACCTCAAATCACCATCCATCTCACCATCATGAAGCTGCTTCAAGACCATGTGTAAAGCACTCCCGTGTATCGTACCTGGATAACGAAAGGCTGGTTCAAGCTTATCTATATGCCTAAACCGGTACATGAGCGGACACGATAACCATGTCTTTAAGGTGCTCTGGCGTAACTCAATCGTTTCCAGAATCTCCTGTTTTGTGGTCATTTGGTTCCTCCTTTTCTTGTGGATCACCAAATATTTCCGTCAACACCACCTTTAAAAGTTTACCAGTGTGCTTAATGATTTTTGATATCCGTTTTGGATTCATTTCTTGATTCCTTTTTTAATAACAATTTTCACTACTTCTTTAGCCGCTTCAGTTACCACTCTGATAACGATGCTAGGGATTTTGAACATATACTCCATTCCTTTCATTTGTGATTATTGTGTAATTGATAATTTCAGTCGTGGGCTTGTTGCCCCACGATCTGGTTATGTAGGGCAAGATGCCTTTCCATGATTGACTGTGGCGGGCTACTTTTTAAGCTCTCAGTACAAGCATTATAAAAAGACCATACATTGCGATCTTCAAAGTCCACATGACTTGGCTTTAGCCATTCATTTTTAACTACCGGTAGTTGCCTTGGCGTTAATACTCCGTTACCGTACAGCAATCCAATTGTCCGATAGGCATCTTCATCAGTAAGCGGAATACCTTTCATAACTTCCGCATCTTCTTGTATCTGATTGAACGCAGAACGGGATTTGTAGATAGCCGACAATGCTAACGCCTCAATGGATGCGACAACGTTAAGTGTATGTTTCCTTAATACTGTTACATCACCATGTAGACACAAATTATCGCATACGAAAACGCTCGATCCCGTTGCTATACCCACGGACAAACTCTTGTTATAGCTATTC
>JABIFG010000085.1 GCA_018650795.1 Fidelibacterota bacterium | reverse complement strand
TAACGCCCTGCCTAATGCCAGCTATATCGGTTTTACCGGCACCCCGCTGCTTAAAGAGGATGAGATCACCCGTAAGGTGTTTGGTGAGTATATCTCTACCTACGATTTTCAGCGGGCGGTAGAGGATAAGGCCACGGTGCCGCTCTACTACGATGCGCGGGGAGAAAAGCTGCTCTTTAGCTATGAGGGGGACGACTATTCGGTGGCCGATCCTAAGGGATTAAATGAGAAGATCGCCGAGAAGATTGCGGAGTTTGATATTGAAGATGTCGATGTGGCACAGCGCTTGGAGCGCGAACTAAAGCGCGATTACCACATTGTGACCGCATCTAGTCGACTGGAGCAGATTGCCGCTGATTTTGTCGATCACTACGTCAATGGTTGGGAGAGCGGCAAGGCGATGTTTGTCTGTATCGATAAGCTCACCTGTGTGCGGATGCATACGCTGATTATGGAGAAGTGGCAGGTAAAACAGCTCGAACTCGACAGGCGGCTTCGCCTGGAGAGCGTAGACCAGCAGGAGGAGATCTTTCGGCGTCGTCAGGTGCGCTGGATGAACGAGACCGAGATAGCGGTGGTGGTGAGTGAAGAGCAGGGTGAGGTGGATAAATTCCGTAAGTGGGATTTAGACATAACCCCCCATCGTAAGCTGATAAAAGAGGGCTTTAAGGATTGCGATGGCAAGCGTATCGATCTGGAGGATGCCTTCAAGGAATCGGAGCATCCGTTCCGAGTGGCGATCGTCTGCGCGATGTGGCTCACCGGTTTCGATGTGCCAACTTTGGCAACACTCTATCTCGATAAGCCGCTCAAGGCCCACACCCTGATGCAGGCCATTGCCCGTGCCAACCGAGTGGCAGAGGGGAAGAATAATGGTCTGATTGTCGATTATTGCGGCATCCTGAAAAACCTGCGCAAGGCATTAGCCGATTTTGCCGGGGCTGGTGATGATGGTCGTGGTGACGGTGAAGATAATCCACAAGATCCGACCCGTCCCAATGAGGAGCTATTGGCTGATCTGGCTGAGGCCATCGAGATGGTAAAAACCTTCCTGTCTGATCGCGGCTTTGAGATGTGTACGATTACCGAAACCGCAGGGTTTGAGCGTAATGCGGCCATCGTGCAGGCCAAAGAGGCGATCAACGAAGATGACCAGACCCGTAAGCAGTTTGAGGTGATGGCGCGTGAGGTATTCAAGAAGTTTAAGGCCTGCATCAATATCCGCCCCGAGATTAACGACTACCGATTAGATCGGGACGCCATTAATATCATCTACAAATCGTTACAGAACGATAGAGAGCAGGCCGACATCAGTCAGATCATGATGGAGCTGCACCGATTGGTGGATGATTCGGTTGAAGTGAATCGTTATGCAGTCAATGAGAATCAGAAGGTCTATGACATCAGCAAGATCGACTTCGAGCGCTTGCGGCAGGAGTTTTCTCGTATCGCCAATAAGAAGACGACTGTGGTCAATTTGCGTGATGCCCTCGCTGCACGCTTAGCCCAGTTGATGCAGCAGAACCCGTTGCGAACCGATTTTCAAAAGCATTTTGAGGAGATCGTGGAGGGCTATAATAGTGAAAAGGATAGCGTCACCATCGAGCAGACTTTTGAGGCACTATTCAAGTTTGAGCAGGAGCTGACCGAAGAGGAGTCACGCGCCGTGCGTGAGAATCTGACCGGTGAGACGCTGGTGCTGTTTGATATGCTGAAGAAGCCTGAGTTATCCAAGAAAGAGATCGACCGCATCAAAAAGGTGGCCAAGGATCTGCTTGAAACTCTGAAACAAGAGAAGCTCAATATCGACAACTGGCGTGAAAAAGAGGGGACACGCGACGCGGTAAAGCAGCGAATCTATGACTATCTATATGATGATACGACCGGACTACCCGTCGAGAGCTATGAAGAGGAGGAGATCCAGGGATTGACTAATCTGCTCTTTAATCATGTTTATCGGGCTTATCCTCAAGTGCCTTCGCCGATTTATGGGGGAGGTATATGATGGACTACCAGTGCTGGCATATTGCTTTGCCGTCGAACCCTGCTTTGTCTTCTGCTAGCTACGGTTGCAGCATCAAGGAGCATTGTGATGGTAACGGACAGGAGACCGATTGATGTCCGTCGAAATTGTGGAGGTCCTAGGCCGATCGGTGCAGGGAGTGACTCGACCCTTCATCTGTAGAGGTGATGATGGAAATCTTTACTTTGTCAAAGGTCGGAGTGCCGGTCGTCGTAGTCTGATCTGTGAATGGATCTGTGCCAATCTAGCTAAAAAATTAGAGCTGCCTATTGCCCCCTTTGAGATCGTTCATATTCCTGAAGAGTTGATCATTCCAGGATTGGATCTGGAACTCACCGAATTGGGTGCGGGGCCAGCTTTTGGTTCTCGTCGTCTGGAGTTGATGGAGGTAAATTACTCCATGATATTTGAAATCCCTGATGAGCTTCAGCAGCAAGTCTTAATGTTTGATCTCTGGATCAATAATGCGGATCGTACCCTTTCACAGAAGGGTGGTAATCCCAATCTCTTCTGGGTACCGGATCACGAGGAACTTATCGTCATTGACCATAATCAAGCCTTTGATCCCGATTTTTGTCGAGAGGAGGTATGGGGCGATCATGTCTTTTCAGATCAGCAAAATCTGCTTGTTAATGACATAATAATCCATAATGAATAAAAGCAACGATTCTCGGATGCACTGAAATCTTGGGATAACATCATCCAAGGAATACCGGAACAGTGGTTGTTTGCCGACCCTGAGATGACAGTACCGGTTAATTTTGACCTTGATGATGCACTGATAACATTGCGCCAGCACGAACACGATGACTTTTGGAAATGAGTGATACAAAGATAGCCTGCCAGTATGTAATTGTGCGCTTTGCTCCTTTTGTGGAGACAGAGGAGTTCGCCAATGTCGGTATCTTGATGATGGCTCCCAACGCACGCTACTATGACTTTCAGTTAGAAACACGCCGTTATGGCCGCATTACTAAATTCTTTGAAGGACTCGATCCAAAGCTCTATAAAAATGCACTAAAGACCCTGAAAGCGGAGCTTGAGCGAATCCATGAACTCCTCAATGCCAACGGTTTTGATGGGCGTTATAAGTCAAATGATGTGGAGTTTGCCCAGCAGCTATTCCAGGAGGTGACAAGAACTCGTGAAACCATCATCCGTTTCAGCAAGCCTCGTGTGGTTATGGCTCAAGATCCAAAGGCGACTCTCAAAGAGCTATTTGGCTACTATGTTGAGCGTAATTTTGTAACCAAGGAGTATGCCGAGACTCGATTGGAGAAGGGGATTCGACAGTGGCTCTATCAAGTGCGTATTGGTGATAATTTCCAAAAATTGGCGATTGGTGATGATCTTTACCAAGCAACCTTCCCATTTGTTGAGCAGGTTGAAAATAAGCCCTTCAAGCTGATTAAGCCTCTACATTTGGCCCATGATAAGCCAAGCAAGATTCTTGAGCATGGTGGTCAATGGTTGTTTAAGCTTCAAGAGTTAAAACGTCGGCAAGCATTACCCGAAAAGGTGATGTTTGCGATGGAAGGGCCAACGAATCATAACGGCCAATGCCAAGAAGCATTTGAAGAGATCTCTGGTCGTATAGAGCAGACCGGTATCGAGGTTGTTCCCTATGCTGCAAAAGAGCAAATCATTGAATTTGCGCAGATGCACTAAGCACAATTTAAACCAGGGATGGAAACTGAAAATACTCAAATTATTGGCTGGCGTTTAGATCTTGTACGGCATGCACGTTTCTGGAAGGGCGCTAGTTTTATAGCGGCTAAGGCCGAACTATTTTCTCTTATCTCAACGATAACCATTGGACCAGATCCTGTATATGTCTGCATCTATACCGATCGGCATTCCTATGAACGGTATTATAAGCCCTGGTTATTGCAAGCAGGCTTGTTTGAATCAATTGTAGATACTATCCACTTTAGCATTATAGAGATTAGCCCCTTCTTGGATCGGCGTGCAATCACAAAAAATCAAGCTTATGAGTGGCAGTTGGATGAATGGATTCAATCAGTTGAAAAGCATATTGAGTCCAACGTGTTGTCTAATCTATCTCTCTATCCAGATCATTATCCAGACTATATGTTCAATTATCAGCAAAGCGAAGTTGATAGCATTCTTGGAGTATGGATATCTGGTGATGAACTTAGTCAATTTAGACGTTATGGATGCTTAAAATAACAGAGTGGAATATTTTGTGGATAGATCAGACACAGAAGAGTGAGATGCGTTGCAGTAATGGAATTCAGCAACTACACCATCTTTGTTAATGAATGCGGTGGTCATCACACAGAACGCACCTGCTATTTTCTCCGTGATCAAGGCGGGGCCAACAAGTTGATCCATGTGTTGGTGGAGGCCAACAATTTATGAGCAATCCCATCAACAGTAACGAACTATTTTGCCATTTATCATCAGCCAGTATCGCGAGCATTATCCGAACCGCTGAAGGTTCTGTCTGTTATGCCGGGCCTGGTATTC
>JABIFG010000084.1 GCA_018650795.1 Fidelibacterota bacterium | reverse complement strand
TCCACAGGAAAACGACCAGCCAAAAGGATATTTTTCTCTAACTTTCTTCGAATAACTTCAGCACTCACCCAGTCTGATTTTCTCCCATCTCCCACGATCACCCACCGAATATTTCCATGAGCTTTTAGCCTCTCTACAGCATCTAACACAGCAGGGAGGTCTTGAGCTTCTCCTATGTTTCCTGCAAACAATACAGTAAATACCTCAGGAGCCTCAGCTATCTCAGCTGCCTTTCCGTCTGCATGAATAGAAAATAGATCTTCTGACCAACTAGGGAAATACCGTATCTTGTTTTGGTCAGAACAGTATTTGGCAATGCTGGGCAGAAAACTACGTGACTGCCCCAATACCATCGTGCAGCGCTGGTAAATAAAACGCACCATCCCACCAATCATCCTTATTAAAAAAGGAGACCTCACCACGCCAAGGGCGGCCAAAGTTTCAGGCCACAGATCAAGAACCCAAAAAAGGACTGGGGCTCTCTTCAGACGTCCAAATATAACAGCAGGCAACCCAACAGTTACCGGAGATGGTTCATAGACAAATATAGCATCAAAAGAACACCCACGAAGCCTCCAGCTTCCCCAGATGGAGGCTCCTAACACAAAACTCAGATAATTAAGAAAGAGCCTTACTGCACCCTGTCCACGCGCCAGCATTGGCACACGGAGGACTGTTGCTCCGGAAAATTCTTGAAAATCTGCAGGGTCATTAATATATGCTTCGAATGTCACCCCCAGAGGGTAATTGGGCTTTCCTGTAATAACCGTAACCTCATGCCCTCTCTTTACCCACTCAGACACCAGATCATTTATACGAAAATTTTCTGGCCAAAAATAGTGGGTAACAACCAACAGCTTCATGGATCAATATTTCTTCCAGACCACACGATTCACATAATCGGTATAACTGTGAATAATCCGAACCACCTTATCAGAGACATTAGGCATATTGTAATCGGCGACCTGATGTAAAAGACGTTCTCTCCCTCTTGGCTGATCATCAAGAATATCCAGTGCCTGCATCACTCGTTCAACATCCAGGCCGACCATCATTACTGCAGCCTCCTCCATCCCCTCAGGCCGCTCATGTGCCTCACGCAAGTTCAAGGCTGGAAAATTTAAGATAGAAGACTCTTCATTAATTGTCCCACTATCTGAGAGTACAGCTTTTGCGGTCAATTGGAGTTTGTTGTAGTCCGTAAAACCAAGAGGCTTAAGTAGCTGAACATGTCTATTAAATGTCACACCGGAAACTTCGACCCGCTTCTGGGTTCGTGGATGTGTAGATACAACCACCGGTAACTGAAAGTTCTCTGCAATACTATTGAGGACACTGACCAGCTTCTGAAAATTCTTGTCAGAATCAATATTCTCTTCTCGGTGAGCACTGACAAGAAAAAAGTCACCCTCTTTCAGCTCATGCCTGGAAAGAACATCAGACGCATCAATGGATGAGCGATAGTAAGATAACACCTCATTCATTGGGCTACCGGTCTTGATAACCATATCAGGAGACAAGCCTTCTCTAAGCAAATATTCACGAGCAATAGAGCTGTAGGTCAGGTTAATGTCTGCCGTGTGATCAACGATACGGCGATTGATCTCCTCTGGTACTCGCATATCGAAACAGCGATTACCCGCCTCCATATGGAAGATCGGAATCTTTCTGCGTTTGGCTGGCAACACCGATATGCAACTATTGGTATCACCCAAAACTAATAGTGCATCTGGTTTCTCTTCATCCAGCACTTTGTCAGTCGCAATAATGACATTACCAATAGTCTCTGCACTACTGGAGCCCGCAGCACTGAGAAAATGATCCGGTTTTCGAATACCCAAATCATCAAAGAAAATTTGGTTTAACTCATAATCGTAGTTTTGCCCTGTATGTACAAGAACATGGTCACAATGTTGATCCAGACGTACCAGTACCCGAGACAAACGGATGATCTCAGGTCTCGTACCCACTACTGTTAACACTTTAAGTTTTTTCATATTTTTTCTGTATCAGACCTGACAATTTATACAGTCTGGTCGCTCACGATCAAATACTTCATTGGCCCAGAGCATAACTATTGCCTCGCTATCACCTATATTAGTGACATCATGCGCCCAACCGGGAATACTATCTATCACCTGCGGTTTATTGCCCGACATGGTCATCTCACAGGTTTCTCCGGTAACAATATGTCGAAAACGCATGCATACCGTCCCCTTGACCACCAAAAACTTTTCACTCTTGCTGTGATGGTAGTGAGAACCACGCGTTATGCCGGGATGTACAGTAAAGAGTGAAAACTGCCCACAGTCCGGGGTCTTCAACATCTCAACAAAAGTACCACGCTCATCACCGTATTCCGGCAGGTCATAGACAAACTGTTCAGGTGGTAGATAACTCACATAAGTGGAATAGAGTGCTCGGGTTAACCCTGCACCCACTCTCTCTGACATCAAAGTCGTACGGCAATTTTGAAAAGCATAAATTTGCTCAGCCAGATCATGCAGGGTTATGGAATATTCGGGGATCACTTCGCCATACTGTAAACCCGGCTTAGAACTATTTAAAAAGTGTGAAAATTGATCAATTACATCATCAACATAAACCAATGGCAAAACAGCAGACGGATCGTTGATCTGGACCGGAAGATTACGGGCAATATTGTGACAAAAGGTTGCAACCACAGAATTGTAGTTTGGCTTGCACCATTTTCCGAATAC
>JABIFG010000083.1 GCA_018650795.1 Fidelibacterota bacterium | reverse complement strand
TGGGTAGGTGAAAGCGGGCGCAGCCTGAGCAGCCCCCACTTTTGTTGATGCTGCAGCTGATGGAAAAATCTTTGCTCCCCCCGTCTTCGCTACTGATTTTCCTACTATCGCCTGCATGTTTCTACTCCTCTGCTAGCCATTCATCACCCCACAAGAAAAAATCCTGTGTTAAAACCCTTGTAGGTTAATGGTCTCACCCGCTGTTGGGGTCTCATTAATCGCATTCAGGTATTGCACTTGACTGCTACCATTACGCATCAGGTAGCCACTCTTTCGATCAACAAACTCCATCATCAGATCAACTGGAATCATAGGATCAATCATCGTATAGCCGATACTCGCTGTAAGCGAACCTGCGGGGAATGAGTAACTTTCAATCATCTTATGCAGCTCATCCAACTTAGCCTCTAGTTCACGGGCGCGATACAGATTCAGGATAAGGGCGAACTTACCATCCCCATAACAGGCCAAAGAGTCCGTGTATTTGATGTTTTTGTTCAACAGGTAGGAGAGTGTTGTCAGAATTTTGTCTGTATAGTGAGCACCATACTCTTCACTTTTCTGATCAAGATCATCGATCCCCACTGTCACCAGCCACGTTTTCATCGGCTGATCGTTAAAATTCTTTCCGCGATAGAAGGTCACCAGATCTTCAAGCATCACTTTCAGGCTTGAACGACTATACAGATTGGTCCGAGAGTCACGCTCTTCCGCATCAAACAGCGCCACTTTACTGGTATAGATTTTGTCGAGCCCCTCTATGATCGCCATATTGGATGGACTCATGTCCCCTTTCACTAAGATCATTCGACGTGGATTGAGTCGTCCTAGGGAGTCTAACAGTACCCATGGGTCATGATAGACATTGAGTTTTGAGACACCGCCCCGACTTTTAATGGCACACTTCTGCGCCAATTCATGATGGTAATCCTGATCTTCTTCATCTGGTGCAAGAGCAAAGCGCTTGATGACCATCTCATCCTGCTTCGCATCTTCATACGATTCATATACAGCGACATACTCAACCTCGTCCATAGAGTAGAGGTAATGAATAACCGCATGAGTCAGTGACTCATAACCTTTATGGGACATCAGCATTGCTGAAAGTTGAAAGGCGTATTTTGTATCATCTATTAGCATTGTTTCAGTTCTCTTGATCAGAAACTAAGGCAATCTGTCACTAACAACCACAAACTACCTTATATTTTAAATATTACTGTACTTCATAGAGCAGGAGATATCTTCTCCTCACTCACCTCCTTCATATAAGGGAACAATCCCTCAACTAGGGTACAGCAATCTCCTCTGTGTCTGTCACAATCTTACTCCCACGAATCACCATCAAGACACACCCTATATTCGTCGAAGTTTTTACAGCGTACTCAGTACCACCAAATATTTTTAAAGTCTTGTATTCTACCCTCTATCAAAACAAAAACAAGACAGATAGTGGCAGAATTTCATGATAGAACCGTCCTCAACCTATCCTCTAATAGTTTGACAAAAATCTGTTGTTTTCGACATGCTTTTGATTATATCCTAGACTCCCTTCTAAATCTCTGGGCATACTCTTCCCCCACTACATTCCCCCCAAGAAAAGCACAAAATCATGACAACCCCCAGCAACGACAGCAGCCGCATTTTGGCAATTGATGATGCAGACCCCATTCTTGCCCTTTATCGAAAAATATTCGAGCTCAATCAAAAGGATCTTGAAGATAAAATCATGCTGCAGTCCCTTGCCGGAACGCTAACGGGAGAGTCTGACCTTGATAACCTGACAGGAAGTAACACGGTAGAGGAGCTCACCCTCTCTTTCGCAAGCCAAGGGCAGGATGGCGTAGATATGGCCCGCAAGGCCATGGAAGATGGCACCCCCTACAGAGTGGCTTTTATTGATATGCGCATGCCGCCAGGTATCGATGGTCTGGAGACTGCAAAACTGTTACGTGAGCTGGATGAACGAATCTGCATCATCTTTGTAACCGCCCATTCAGACCGTAGTTTGGATGAGATCAGTGACTTTTCACAAGATAATGTGCTCTATATACAGAAGCCATTCAATCGTGAAGAGATTCTGCTCGCCGCACGCACCATGGCTCGTAGCTGGATCAACAACAATAACAAAAAATTAGAGGCGCTATTTAAGGCAAAAAGTGATTTCCTTGCCACCATGAGCCATGAGCTGCGCACCCCGCTCACCTCCATCATTGGAAACAGTGAATACTTGTCTGAACAGCTCACAAACCCTGAGCACCTACAGATACTACAGTCGATCTACAGCGCAGGAAAACACCAGCTAGCACTGGTCAATGACATCCTCGATATTTCCAAAATCGAATCGGGTAAATTCACCATTGATGAGACCCTCTATGACCTGGGGCAACTACTGAAAGATCTTCAACAGATGCTCTCAGTGAATGCACAAGATGCGGGCATTGAACTGTTCTTCAGCCAGAAAGAGGAACAAACGCACCAACTATTGGGTGACTCACAACGTATTGGGCAAATTTTAATTAACCTGTTAAGTAATGCCATCAAGTTCACCGAAGAGGGCAACGTAACCTTGACCACTTGGTCAGATGATGAGCATCTCTTTTTTGAGCTCAAAGATACCGGCATCGGCATGACTCCCGATCAGGTGCGTAAACTCTTCGGTCGCTTTGAACAGGCGGATGGCACCATCTCCAGACGCTTTGGCGGCAGTGGATTAGGGCTCTACATCTCCTTGAAT
>JABIFG010000082.1 GCA_018650795.1 Fidelibacterota bacterium | reverse complement strand
TACAGAAAGAATGACAAATCGTTCAAAGCGCTGCATGAAACCAACCAATTCCTGAATCCCAAGTGATTGTGCCCGAGCTCGAATATAACTCACCATCATGGATCCCATGATGGCCAGGAAGGACCAAAAAAACATGGGACTATCTTTAAAATGGTAGGTGATGCCCATAAATACGAACATCTCAACATAGCGATCAAGACTCGAGTCCAGCGTGGCACCAAATTTACTTGAACGCTCACCAAGCCTGGCCACCGTTCCGTCCAGGGTGTCTAAAATACCGCTCAGCAGAAGTAGCATTCCGGCTGTGGCACTATGGCCAAACATGAAAAAGATTGCTGCGATGACACCAATAATAGATGCCGTAAATGATATGGAGTTGGGATTCATTCCCGCTAGAGGAGAGTGTGAAACGATTGATTTGACAACCTTGTAGTAGCTCTCAACAAGATTTTTGCGATTAAACATTTCTACTCACAATCCTATTCGTAACTATCATAATATTCGTGTCCTACATGTGTGATGAGTTCTTCTCCCATCATCCAGCGCAAGGTATTCTTTAATTTGGTGAGTTGAATAAAGATATCATGTTCTGGATAAAGCTCTGGCGCAACCATTGGTGCCTTAAAATAGAAGGATAGCCATTCCTGAATGCCTCGCATTTTATAGCGGAGAGCCAGATCAGCAAATAATACCAGGTCTAATACAATCGGTGCAGCCAGGATGGAGTCGCGACACAGGAAGTCAACTTTGATCTGCATCTTGTAACCCATCCAACCAAAGATATCAATGTTGTCCCAACCCTCTTTGGCGTCCCCACGGGGTGGATAGTAATTGATTCGAACCTTATGGTAGAGATCTTTGTAAAGATCTGGATAAGTGTCTGGCTGGAGGATGTAATCCAGCGCGCCCTTTTTTGAGACCTCTTTTGATTTGAACGACATGGGGTCATCAAGCACTTCTCCATCTCTATTACCAAGTATGTTGGTAGAGAACCAACCTTCAACGCCCAACATCCTGGATTTCAGTCCGGGAGCCAAAATGGTCTTCATCAGGGTTTGACCTGTTTTAAAATCTTTGCCGCCAATGGGCAAGCCCTCTGCCATAGCCAGCTCCTGGATGGCAAGGATATCGACCGTCAGGTTTGGTGCGCCCATGAGAAAGGGTACACCGCTTTTTAAGGCGGCATAGGCATAAATCATACTCGGAGCAATAAGCGGGTCATTGTCCACCAAAGCAGCTTCAAATTTTTCCAGACTACTATGTATCTCTGAAGGCTCCAGGTAAGTCTCGGTGCTAGCACACCAGATCATGACTTCGCGTGTCGTATTGTTAGTTTTTCTAAATGCTTTAATATCATCCATGAGCATTTCGGCGAGAAGCATTTTATTGGGAGCTGATTTCTTGTGGACTCCATCCAGATTTTTTACATAATCCTGATCAAAAACTGCTTTCATGGGTTTGACCGATTCCAGAAGAGGTCTAGCTTTTTCAAGATCCTGCGGAGTTAGTACCTGTGCTCGTGTAGCAGCCTGATAGCCATCATCTTCAAAAATATCCCAGGCACCGAAAACCAGATCCTGCAATTCAGCGAGAGGTACAAAATCTTTAATTTTGGGACTCCGATTTTCAGTCCTTTTGCCCAGTCGAATGGTTCCCATCTGAGTCACACTTCCAATGGGAGCTGAATGCCCGTTAATAATGGCATCAACACCGGCTATGAATGTGGTTGATACTGCGCCTAGGCCAGGAATTAGAACTCCCAGTTTCCCCTCTGGTGCTTTTGTATCCAAAAAAAACTCCTCTCACTCTATCAATAGAATTGTATATAAAATTGTAGGCAAAATTTAATCCCGCCACCACGCATTTCAAGCTATGGTTCGGTGCATATACTCATGCACTATTTAGCATACAACAACTTATAAAATAAGTGTCGGTAAACGGGGTGTTATAATATCTGTTCAGAAGATACATTTTGGTCTACAATTCCTCATTGCTCAGCTTATTTTGGTGCCGATGAAGGGGAAAACCATATTTAACAATGCCTTGTTCCAGGCTATTCGTATTGAGGAACTTATCGGTCTTGTGCTGATCACATTCACTCTCGTCTTTGCCTGTTTATCAAACCTTTATATCATGATCAACGAACTACCATATTCGCAAAATATCACTGTGAGTTTTTTTAGGATATTTGCTTCCGCTTTTTTCACCCTGGTATTTTACTGGTTGATTCTTTTCCGGGCTGAAAACAAAATATTCCAAATCATTCGAGATTTTGTACCCTTCATATTTGTACTTGTCATCTACTTCAATCTTCAGGATACCATATTTTTAATTAACCCTCATGACATCCACTATACACTGGTAAATCTGGATGGGAAACTTTTTGGGGTTCAACCTTCCGTTTGGGCAGAACAATTTTATGATCCTCTGTTAACCGATTGGTTTGCCCTGGCATATTTGAATTATTATTTCATGACCCTGATCCTGTTGGGTTTGCTTTACATAAAAAAACAATATCAGAACTTTAGAACCGTCATGCTCACCGTGATGATTAGTTATTTCATAGGTTTTGTGGCATATATCTTTTTTCCTGCATCATCCCCCTATCTGGTTATTTCGGAACTCTATCAGATCGATATCTGGGAAGATACATCCATATTTTCCTGGATAACCCGCAGCATTGTTGATCTGTCTCCGTATCGCGTTCGTGACGCTTTTCCTTCCATGCATAATGCTATCGTTTTATTAACCTTGATTATGGCCTGGCGCTACCATCGAACTTACTTCTGGATCCAATTACCTCTGGCAATCTCTCTGCCTGTTGCCACTGTATATTTGAGGTATCATTATGTTGTGGATATTATTGGTGCTCTCCCAGTAATTGCCCTCGCACTTTACATAAGTCCCTTCCTTGAGCAAAAATGGAAACAATTTCAAAAGCGAAATGCCTTCTTTGAGGGTGGTGTTGGTGAAAGTGGAGTGAATTAATGAGTGCTCAAAATTTGATTAAGGTTTCCCTTATTCAATCCGATGAGGACATACTGGCTTCCAGGCTGATTCGAGAGGAAGTTTTTGTCATGGAGCAGCAGGTTCCCCCGGAAATAGAATATGATGAATTTGAAGAAAGTTCTACCCACATTCTAGCGAGCCTCAATGGGCTTCCAGTAGGTACTGCTCGCTGGCGTAAGACTCAACATGGACAGAAGCTCGAGCGTTTTGCAGTACTGAAATCAGCTAGAGGTAAGGGTGTCGGTGAGGCCCTGGTACAATTTGTTCTGGATCAGATTGAAGATTATGAACCAGCATATTTAAACTCGCAGGTTTCAGCCATAGCATTTTATACCCGTCTTGGATTTGAGGAAACAGGTGGAATTTTTTATGAGGCTGGAATCCCCCATCGCAAGATGATTCGCAAATCCTGAGTAAAAAAAATGACCTGTTCAGGTCATTTTTTCTTCAAACTTATAACTTGATGTGATCACCCAAAAATAAGCTTCTTGGCAACCTCATCTGATTTGGCTTTGATGGATTTATGAAGAGATCCACCATGGCTATCCATGGTAACCACGGCAGGAAAATCCTTTACCTCAATATGCCAGAAAGCCTCAGGTACTCCCAACTCATCCAGCATATAGACATCATGAACCCTCACCACAGATTTGGCCAGCGAGGCAGCCATACCACCAATGGCATGCAAGTAAACTCCACCTGATTTGGCCAGGCCAGCCAGGGTTTTTTCACCCATGCCACCTTTGCCAATCACGGCGCGAACTTTATAGTGCTCCATCACGGCAGCTTCATAGGGTTCTTCACGAATACTTGTGGTGGGACCAGCAGCAACAAATGACCAGGAGCCATCTTCATGCTGCTTAACCACAGGACCACAATGGTAGATCATACTATTTTCCATAATGGGATTCAGCCAATCCGGCCAATTCTCATGGATGTATTTGTGGGCCGCATCTCTGGCTGTTACCATCAAACCTGAGATGGCAACTTCATCACCCATCTTCAATTCACGGATGGCTGCTTCCAAAATGGGCAATTGTAGCTTAATCATAGCTTACCTCCCCACTGCTTTTCAGAATCATACTGTGTCTTCTATAAGCCCAACACATGTAGGAAATGGATACAAAGAAAGAAGCTGGTAAGCGGTGCATGGTGCCCATTTTCACACCCAGAATGGTAGTATTCCCACCAAAACCCATGGGGCCAACACCAAGCTTATTCAAATCTGTTAATAGATTGGATTCCATTTTGGCCAGATCTGAGTTTAGATTGGTATCTGTCATTTTTCTGAATAGCTGAGACTTGGCTGTGAGATGTGAACTGGTTCTGTCACCACCAATACCAATACCAAGAACACCGGGAGCACATCCTAGACCTTGAGCAGCATTGACTGCGTCCACAATGACCTTATAAACGCCATCCAGATCACGTCCGGCACCCAAACCCACATCAGGAAGCTTGTATTGAGTGGACACGTTCTCACATCCCCCTCCCTTAAGCATGAGTTTGAACTCGATATAATCGTTGTCCCATTCTTCAAAATGGATAAAGGGCTGACCTTCTCCAATGTTGTTGCCTGAATTTTTACCGGTAATACTATCCACTGCATTTGGACGGAGATAACTCTTATCGACCGCTTCAGAAGTGGCTGCATGGATTAAGGCTGTCAGCTTACGCATACCCACGCCTTCAGGAATGTGAACGAGATAGATATTGGTTCCGGTATCCTGGCAGATTGGTGTAGATTCAACACGAGCCAGCTCGATATTTTTCAGAATCATTCCAAAAACGCTGCGAGCTGGTGAGCCCTCATCCTCATTCTGTTGGGCTGCCTGAATGCTGTCCACAACATCTTTGGGTAAATCAGTGGCAGCCAGACGAATCAACTCAAGCAGCTGATCCTTTAGAACTTTTTCATCATATTGAAACATATTTCACCCCTAAACTACTTAACCTCCCAAACATCACCACTATAGAACAGGTCTTCCAGAGTACCCTTGCCTTTAATCTCTGTAACCTCTCTGATCTGGTCGACTAGCATCTCATCATAAGTAGGTGCATCAACGGCCCGAAGTACACCAAATGGTGTTGGATTCTTGGGATCAAAAGTCATTTCAAGCAGGAGATTGGTGATAATTGGATTGGTTTCATCGTGTATCAAAAGATCTTCTTCTGTCCATTCCTCACCAAGATGGACAACCTTGGGATGGTTATCCTTCATGATGATGCCTTTATCCTTATCCTTACCAAAAATCATGGGTTCACCATGAACAACAAATAGAGCACTATCAGGACGAGTCGCCTTATTCTCAACATCTGCAAACTCACCATCGTTGAAAATGAGGCAATTTTGGTATACTTCTATAAACGAGGCACCTTTGTGACGTTGGGATCGTTTGATACTTTCCTGCAAACCCTTGGCATCTACATCCAGAGCCCGTGCAATAAAGGTGGCGTTGGCACCCAGGGCAACAGCGCTGGGGTTAAAAGGACGGTCAACAGAGCCAAATGGTGATGATTTGGTTTTCTTGCCCAGTAAAGATGTGGGAGAATACTGACCCTTGGTTAAACCATAGATTCGGTTGTTAAACAACATGATATTCATATCAATGTTGCGTCTCAATGCGTGTATCATGTGGTTTCCACCAATGGAGAATCCATCTCCATCCCCAGTTATCACCCAGACTGTCAGATCGGGATTGGCTAGCTTGACACCGGAAGCAATGGCGGGGGCGCGTCCATGAATCGAATGGAAACCGTAGGTATCCATGTAATACGGGAATCGACTGGAGCAGCCAATACCTGAAATAAACGCATAATTCTCTTTTTTTACACCCAGAACAGGCAGGGTTTTTTGCATATTTGCCAGAACCGAATAATCCCCACAACCCGGACACCAGCGAACTTCATTACCGGGTACAAAATCTTTTCGGGTCAGATTCAACTCTTCTATGCCTTGAATAGTCTCACTCATCTTGCAATACCTTATCTATTTTGCTCGGAGATTATCCGAGAATCTCGTTTATTTTTTCTTCAATCTCAGAAGCACGGAAGGGTTCACCTCGTACTATGTTGAGCTGGTGAATTGGTCTGATTAATTCAGCCTTAAGGAGCAAAGCCAGTTGACCTGAGTTCACTTCAGGAATGAGAATTTCATCAAAACCATCACAGACAGTTTTTAAATCTGAGGGGAAGGGGCTGACCCAACGCAGATGCAGCTGGCTAACCGATTGTCCCTTGGCACGCGCACGTTCTACAGCCACATGAATAGCTCCATGGGTGCTTCCCCATCCAAGTACCAGTACTTTTCCCTTAGTGTCGCCGTGAATTTCTGAAGGTGGAATATCTTGAGTAATATTCTCTACTTTGCGAGCTCTAATATCCGTCATGACTTGATGATTCTCAGGATCTTGACTCACCATCCCAGTGAGGTTCTCTTTTTCAAGCCCACCGATACGATGCTCCAAGCCGGGTGTTCCAGGGATAGCCCAGGGGCGAGTTTCATTCTCATCGCGTGCATAAGGCATAAATCCGTCTTCACCGATAGCGGATGAATCTGGGTGACTTACCTCAATCTTAGGCAGTTTTTTAGGGTCAGGAATTTTCCATGGCCCTGAACCCTGACCGAGATAGCCATCTGTTAACAGAATCACCGGGGTCATATATTTCATGGCAACCCTGGCAGCCTCAAAGGCACAATCAAAACAATCAGCTGGATCCTGAGCGGCAATAACAGGTATTGGCGCATCGCTATTGCGTCCATGGACAGCTTGAAGCAAATCTGACTGTTCCATCTTTGTCGGCATTCCTGTACTTGGTCCACCACGCTGGACATTCACAATAACAAGGGGAAGTTCAGTGATAATAGCCAATCCAATAGCTTCTGTTTTCAGGGCCATACCAGGGCCAGATGTCGTGGTGACAGCGAGATCACCGGCATAGGAAGCACCGATAGCTGAGGTGATGCCTGCAATTTCGTCTTCTGCCTGAAATGTCTTAACCCCATGGTTTCGGAGACCTGAAAGCGTGTGGAGAATTTCACTGGCTGGAGTAATTGGATATGAGCCCAGGAACAATTCTTTGCCGGCTTTTTCAGCGGCTGCAACCAAACCATATGCAACGGCAACATTGCCGGTGATATTGCGATACTTACCTTTTGGTAGATCAGCTTTTTCCACGGCATATGAAGTCGTAAATATTTCTGTGGTCTCACCATAATTATAACCCGTTTTCATTGCTGTGATATTTGCTTCGGCAATGGAAGGATTTTTGGCGAATTTTTTTCTTAGCCATGCTTCGGTTGGTTCGATGGGACGGTTGTACATCCAAAACAGAACACCCAGGGCAAACATATTTTTGGTGCGCTCGATACCTTTCGAGGTCAGATCTGAATTTTCCAGAGCCTTTCCTACCAACTTGGACATCTCGATACTATAAACAGTATATCCATCGAGAGATCCATCCGTAAGTGGATTGGCTTCCCAGGTGGCCATTTTAAGATTTTTTTCACTAAAGGCGTTGGCGTTGGCCAGAATGGTTCCACCCTTTTTCAAATCCTTTAAATGTACTTTCAGGGCAGCTGGGTTCATGGCCACCAATGTATCTGGTAAATCACCAGGGGTGAAGACCCGCTGAGATCCGAACATCAACTGGAAGGCACTCACACCGGCCAGCGTTCCGAGAGGAGCACGAATTTCCGAAGGATAATTGGGAATGGTTTTAAGATCATTACCCACAATGGCAGTTGCTTCTGTGAAGCGCGTACCCGTTAATTGCATACCATCGCCAGAGTCTCCTGCAAAACGAATGGTTGCCTCATTAATACTAATTACTTTTTTCGCCATGAAATCGAACTCCCGCTAAACGAAACTATTTTTTATTGGATTAAAATTGACTGGATTTTGTATACTTGAACCGACTGGTTTCTGCTCCTGAGCCGAAAGATTTACCTGCTGTTTTAAGGCGTTATCTTGATGAAGATCAAGGCCTGAATATCGCGGCTCATTCATGATCAAAAACTAATACCACCTAGGCTTAATACAATGCAGAATGATATGTTACACCATTTATTTTTCACAAGTATTGGACTAAGCAACTATTGAGCCGTATTAGCTATTTTTTTGATGTTTCTAGTTCTGTTTGTTCAGATTTTGCCCTTTAGCAAAATACTTTTTTAGTTGACTCTGCGCTTCTCCAAAAACGGTTCTAGCCGGAAAGTTACCATGCCTGTTCAGAGTACCTGCTTTTTCACCTGTAAGTATCTCAATGCCCTCCGAGATGGTGTCAACTGACCAGATATTGAATTTACCAGCTTTCACAGCAGCCTGAATATCTGGGAGAATCATAAGGTGATCTACATTTGCAGATGGAATAATTACTCCCTGCTCTCCAGTTAAACCACGGAGTTTACAGAGATGAAAGAAGCCCTCAATCTTCTCATTAACACCGCCAATTGCTTGAATTTCACCCCACTGGTTGACAGAGCCCGTGACTGCTATTCCCTGTTTAATTGGGATTCTAGACAGGGCCGAGAGAATCACATAGATTTCAGTAGAGCTTGCGCTATCCCCATCAATACCACCATAGGATTGTTCAAATGTCAGCGTAATAGTCACAGACAAGGGAAAGCTTTGGGCGAAGGTCTGACCGAGGAAGCCATTGATAATTAAATTACCCTTGTCATAGGTTTTCCCTGACAGTTTTGCTTCCCGCTCCACTGATATAATTCCTGGTTCGCCCATATAGGTTGTTGCTGTAATTCTGGATGGTTTTCCGAATGAATTGTCACCCATGGAATAAACTGCCAGGCCATTGATCTGACCAATTCGCTGGCCAGTCACGTCAATCATCAAGGTTTCGCTCTCAATGTTTTCCCAGACCTTCTCTTCATAGAGACTCCCCCGAAAGCGTTTTTCAGAAATAGCCTTGCGGACATCTTCCATCTGAACCTGGCGATGTTTTTGTTTTTTAGCCCAGTAAGCTGATTCAGTTATCAGGCCCACCAGCGTTCCAAACTGGAGGGAAAGTTTACCTTTATCTCCTGCTAATCTAGAACTGAACACAATAATCTGGGTGGCAGCCTCGGAGGTAAAATGAGGCGACTTTCTTTCCCGGCAAACTTTCGCGATGAACTGGCAGAGAAGATGTTCATTTTTAGCATTGCGGGTCACTTCATAGTCGAAATCTGCCCGAACCTTAAAGGTTTTATTAAAGGCCTCATCAACTTCCTGGAGGTAATGAAAATGATCAGAACGACCGAGAAGAATGACATTTAAATCAAGAGGAATGGGTTCAGGTTGCAGAGAGCTTGTAGCGTTTAAGCCGTACTGCTCATTCACATCTTCAATTTGTAAGGATTTGTTTTTGAGAGTTCGTTTCAGATATTCCCATACATTTCCACTCTGCAAGACATTCTGAATATCCAGAATGAGAAATCCACCATTGGCACGCAACATGGCGCCGGAACTAATCATGGTATAATCACTATACCAGCCCCCCATGACAGCATCCTTCCCAATTCTACCGAAAAGATTGTAATAAGAAGGATTGTCATTAACAATAACTGGTGCACCCTTTTGGCGGCAATTATCCACCAACAGATTGACCTTGTATCTCTGCATCAAAGCTTTTTGAGTCTCTCGGGGACTCGATTCCTGATCACCTTCTGCAGGTCCATTCATCCCGACAAACTCCTGAACATGTTCAGCGATATCATCCCGGACTGCCTCAAGATATTTCAAGAGCCCAGGATGATCTGAATAATTTTCAAGTAGCCTGCCGATTCTGTTTTCCACTGAATCCAGAGCTATTTTTTCCTGGAGGGTTTCAACCACGTCTGCCCGTTCCTCTTCCAATTCGGCCATATCGCGAAGAGCTTCTCGTAAATGTTCCTGGATCAGATTGATTTTTTCATTAATAACCGACAATTCCTGTTCGGTTAGGGCAGACAGATCTGCTTCACCCATGGGCACGCCATCTTTAAGTGGGATGGTTTGAAAACCTGCCTGAGTCAGATTTAATTGGATGTCTTGTTCAGCAGCCTCTGCATTGACAGCGGCAATTATCTCTTCACGCCCTGTATCGAATTCGGCCGTGATTTCCTTTTTGCGCTTGCCATAAATCTCTCCGGTGAAAACCTTGGGAAGATCTGTACTCAAACTGTTAATCAAGCGCTTCATTTGTTTGGCGAATTTGTTGCCCTGTCCAGCTGGCAACTGAAATACGCTGGGATGATACTCATCACGAAAATTGAACACCACAATCCAGTCTGGTGGAACAGGTTTATTGGCGGCAAACTTTTGGACAAGACTCTTAACTATGGTACTCTTGCCTGTTCCTGGGACGCCACCAACAAACACATTGTAACCAGGAGCCAGAAGCTCGAGGCCAAACTGGAGTGCTCGCACTGCGCGTTCTTGCCCGATCACCTTATTAAGGCTGGGAAGTTCAGCTGTTGATTTAAATTTCAAAGCTTCTTCATCTGTGGTTCTACAAAGATCTATATTCGTTAGTTTCTTCATAATCTCATCCTGATCATAATTATTCAATCCAAAGCTTACAATGGACTAATTGATTTAAAAAGTGTGCAATATTCTTGAATCTTCAGTGCCCAAGATAAGCTATTTCAGCATTGTTACTGCCTTAAATCATGGGAGGCATCAGGAATTATAAACAACTCAGGAGTAAAAGTTTCAACAAATAAAATAAATTGCTCGACGCATCATTCTGTATACATTTTCTGAGCCATTAAAGGGGAAATTATGTCAGCACTTTCACATACCGAAGCATTCAATCCAGCCACTGGTGAGTCTTTAGGTCAAATACCACAAAACACTCTGGAAGATATTCAGTACGCCGTATCCCGCATCAGAAAAGCACAAGCCAAATGGACAGATCTATCGTTTTCAGAGCGTGGTTTGCACCTCAGAAAAATGCAGGCTCATCTTATTGAGCACGGTGAAGAATATGCCAGGATCATCTCTGCTGACAATGGTAAAACCCTGGCAGATGCCTATATGACTGAAATTTCATCAGCAGTACTGGCCTTCGACTACTATATCAAGCATTCAGCTCGTGTTTTGAGAGAACGTCGAGTCAAGGGCTCCCATATATTCGGACTATTCACTCGCAATCGCCTCCAACATGTCCCTATGGGAGTTATCGGCATTATTTCGCCCTGGAACTATCCACTGGCAATCCCCATGCACGAAATTCTCATGGCCCTTATGTCTGGTAATGGTTTGCTTTATAAGGCCGCTTCTGAAACACAGATGGTAGGCCAGGTTATTCAAAAAATTGTTGATGCTGGTGAATTACCTCAGGACCTTTTTGTCCAGATAAATATCGCCGGTCGGATAGCTGGAGATGCCTTTCTAGAAGCGGGTATAGATAAATTGTTTTTTACTGGCAGTGTCCCCGTCGGCAAAATTCTTATGAAAAAAGCTGCTGAAACCCTCACGCCTGTCTCGCTTGAGCTGGGTGGTAATGATCCCATGATTGTCTGTGCCGAAGCAAATCTTAAAAAAGCCGTTAATGGAGCAATTTGGGCCGGTCTATCCAATTCTGGTCAGAGTTGTGCCGGGGTTGAACGTGTTTATGTGCATCGCGAAGTTTACAAACCCTTCCTGAAACTTCTCAAAAAAAAAGTTGAAAAATTGCGCGTAGGGAATCCAGAACAAAAAGAAACTCATATTGGTGCCATGACAACTTCCAGACAGCAGGACGCAGTCAGAAAGATGCTAGAAGAAGCCATCAGTCAAGGCGCCTCCGTTGAAGCTATGTCTCAGATAGATGAGACGATTGAGCAAGCACTACCTGCAACTATTCTAACTGATGTAAACCAGGGCATGCGGATCATGAAGGAAGAAACTTTTGGACCTGTTATTGGCGTTATGCCCTTTAAATCAATTGAGGAAGCCATTCAGTTAGCCAATGATTCTGATCTTGGATTGACTGCCTCGGTCTGGACCAAAAATCACCGACTCGGTCGTAAAATAGCCTCACAGCTGGAAGCCGGAGTGGTAACCATAAATAATCACCTTATTTCTCATGGAATTCCAAATTTACCATGGGGTGGTTTTAAGCAAAGTGGTGTGGGCCGAACCCACGGTGAACTCGGTTTACTTGAGATGACTGAAGTTCGAGTAATTGTGAATGACTATCTCCCCCTCAATAAACAGTTCTATTGGACCCCGGTGCCCGGTTTCGTATACCGTCGCTGGGTCGGTTTTATGATGATGGTAGGTGGCAACTGGTCGTTTAAGCTGAAAGGTTTACTAAAATTGATTTTTGGGTTTAAAAAAATCTAGTCTCACCGGGTAAGAGCCGGCTGATCTTAACATAAATGGGACGACTACCAAATAGCCAGTACTGCGCCCATGATGAGCAGACCCACCAGATACATTCCAGAATTAATAAACCACAAGTTTAGTGAACGCATTTCGAAAGCGTGGTTTACACCAAAAGAAAAACCAGTAAATCCCAGCCACATTAAAAGCCCAAGAAACAACCCGCCACCAATGCTGACAGTGCCCGTCCAGGCAATCACGTTGGCCATGATAAACGCCATGAGGAAAGAGTTCAAAATGGCCACTGCATAAGCAGGCATCATACTTGAGCCTTCAACATCTTCCATTTTTATGCCAACACCCTCCATCCAGGGCTTTCCAAACAGAGGACCATACCACATTGCACCCAGTCCCATATTTATAATTATCAAGACAACAATAGCTACCCAATTCACATCAAAAGTAAGCATGTCAGAACTCCTTCTCTGGACCATCCGTTTGGTTTTTCATTACCATGACAAATTTTGTCATAATTTGCAGTTTTTGAAGGTAAAAACCACACTTTAATGTAGCAATCAAGAATTAATGTTTACGATACATGGTCTCGATCAGGGCTTTAAACTTTTCGTTGATCTGCTTGCGTTTGAGTTTTAGGGTTGGTGTGATCTCGCCACCCTCCTGGGTGAAGGGTTTGGCCATCAGCCTGAATTTCTTGATAGTTTCATAGTTCGCCAGTTTCTGTGACTGTTGATCAATACGTTCTCTAAAGAAGTCAATCACGTGGGGATGGGCGATCAGTTCCTCATTGTCCTGGAATTGAATTTTCTTTTTATGCGCCCAGGCCTCTAGACTTTCAAAAGCCGGTACAATCAAAGCACTGACAAAGTTGCGCTTGTCCCCAATAGCAATAATCTGATCAATGAAAAAATCTTTACCAATCAACTTCTCAATATTCTGGGGAGCAATATTTTTACCCCCAGAAGTGATGATCAGATCCTTGATGCGATCAGTGATCTTCAGAAAACCATCCTCATCAAACTCACCCACATCACCGGTCTTGAACCAGCCATCCACAATACTTTCGGCAGTGGCTTTCGGATTATTGAAGTAGCCTTTCATGATCTGGGGACCTCTGGCCTGGATTTCACCATTGTCAGCAATTCTGACTTCGCAATTGGGTACCAGCTTTCCAACCGTACCAAACTTGAAATTTTCAGGGGTATTGTATGAAATCATGGGAGAAGTCTCAGTCAGACCATAACCCTGACAAATTAGTAAACCACAGGCCAGGAAAAATTCTTCAATACTTTTATCCAGGGGAGCTCCTCCGGCTGAAAAGAAATTCTTATCACCACCGACGACTGCTCGCACTTTGGAAAGCACCAATTTATCAAGAACCTTGTATTTCAATGCCAGCCCAGATGGTATCTCCTGGTTTCTAAAAAGTAGATTATTGTAAACCCTACCCGTCTCAATGGCCTTAGTAAACAGGTAGCGTTTCACTTTGGAGGCACTCTCCTGAGAATTCAATACGGCAGCATAGATTTTTTCATATAGCCTGGGAACTGATACCATGGCCGTAGGCTTGACTTCCTGCATGGTTTCAATAACCTGCTTGGGGTCTTCCAGATAGGTTTGAGTGGCACCTTTGAGATAGACATAATAGGACCACATGCGTTCATAGACATGGCTCAGGGGTAAAAAACACAGAGAAACATCCTCATGGCTGACACTAAAATTCGCATCCACACATTCAAACTGATGAAACAAATTTCCATGAGATAACATGACACCCTTGGGATGCCCCGTTGTACCAGAAGTATAAATAACAGTGGTAACATCGTCAGTTTTGATCTTCCCTGAACGAAGATGCATTTCCTTGAGCAATTTATCCTGATCCTGTACATTTAGATAATCTCGGAAATAAGTGGCGAACTTAGTGTCGATCTCAATGGCTGGATCATAGGAAACCACCTGGAGGTGCTGGCCGTTCTTATGAATGGTGGCCAGATTTGTATACTGTCCCAGGTTTCCCACATAAATCAGCTTGATGCCAGCATCCTGGATGATGTACTTGGCCTGATCCAGAGTATTCGTGGCATAAATGGGAACTGAGATGGCGCCAACCAGGATACAGGCAAAATCACTCACTGCCCACTCATAACGGTTGGCTGAATAAATGCCCACCGAATCACCCTGTTTTACACCGGACTGAATCATGGCACAGGCTAGATTGGTAATCTTTTCGCCGAATTCTTTGTAGGTTAAAGATGCCCAGCCATCACCAATCTTATATCTGAGTGCGGTATTATCACCATATTCAGCAATTTTAATGGTGATCATTTGACCGATGTGATCGTATTTCATTGAGCTTTCTCCTAAAACATTCAGTTCTATTTACTTATCATCATTTGTGTTCCAGTTACCCCTGGTTTTTCCAAGAAAATCTAGAATCTTTTTATTTACTAAAGTTGTCTGGACGATTGTTAAATCATGACCAGCATGAGGGATAATCTCAGTTTGGATCTGTGGAGCTATAGTATTAAGACGCATTACAGCTGTTTTCGCAGGATACAGTTTCTCGTTTTCGCCAACCAAAAAGAGGACCGGCACCTGGATTTCCTGTAATTCCTTGTCCGATAACACCGTTGGGGTGACAGGCATCCTGAAGGTATAGCTTTTTAGTCCCATCATGGCATCTTCAACTAACTGGTCAAGATGCTTAATGCTGATTTCATCATTTTGTTTTAGTAAATCTGCAAAAAGCCACTCAATCATGAATTTTTTCATAAAGTATCGATGGGGTAAGGCTGATAGAATTGCACGCCAGGCCCATTCCCCAGGAATTTGATGGATCGTGGCTACGGGAGCAAGCCACACTGCTTTATTTATTCTGTTTGGATGGCTAAGTACAAATTGACTTGTCAACCAACCCCCAAATGAAAGTCCCATAAGATTAATGCTGTCTCCCAGGTCCAGTTCGGTAAACAATTCGTCGAGCCAGTTTACCAGATCATCAGGACTGTTTATGCTTTTGATGTTTACACTGCGACCAACGTCATAAATGTTATCGATGGCATAAACCCGATATTGTTGTGATAATGCCTGAATATTTGGCAACCATATCAGCGATGAGGAACTGGTAGAGGGGAGCAATATCAAAGGTGGAGCAAGCAATGGACCAGAAACGCGAACAAATGTTTTTCCAAAAGATGTTTCTACTAGACTTGCTTCGGAATCAACCGGCCATTGTTGCGCTCTTTCATCATAATAGGCTAAATATCTTACCTTTGCGGCTGCTGATTTGAATGGGTAATGTTCTGGTAAATTTGACATATCCGGTTCAGAAAACAGTGACACCACAAACCAGACAGCAGCAATAATTAATAATATTACAGCGACTCCTAATCCGATTAATAGTTTTTTAAAAAGAGTCATTCTTTCGCTCCTTTCACCTTACTAAACCGCTGCAAGATCTTAGCCATAATTCGTACGGATAGAGGATTGTTATCACCATCCATGGGCATTGAGCCCTCAGGGCTGTAGAGCTCTTCCATCATTTTCATGACTTCTTTCTTGATCATACTTCGGAAGGGTAGCTTGGCAATCATTCCATACATGGCAGCATTACCCTTTGCTGCCAGACCAGGATTCGAACGAACTGTCTCAACTGAATCTTTTAAATCAGATAAGTACTCAATTGTAATTCTTGCATGTCCAGGAACCACCATCACATGCAAACCCTCGGGACGCTGAAGGCGATCAATCTGCCAACCCCTGGATTCCATTTGATCACCCACTGCAAAAATATTGACCTTGTCATCTGTAGAATGATAGGCGAAAACACTCATCTCAGGTTGCCCAAGAATAGCCAGACCATCAATATTTGTAATCCCACTCTGAAGTTCTCTTGTGATTTCCATAATCTTTTGAGCATTCGCACAATACCCATCTTCTCCCAGGGCATGTATGGCAGCCCAGGCTGCTGCAAAGGAACCTCCGGGTCTCGTCCCGAGTAAAGCCGGTGAAGCAAATACACCGCCTGGCCAGTCCTGATGGATGAAAAATTGATGCTTCATATATTTCATATCACGGTAAACCACAGTAGAGGCGCCCTTGGCTGCAAAACCATATTTATGCACATCAGCTGAAATTGATGTAACTCCAGGGATTCGAAAATCGAAGGGAGGTATAGATCCATCATTCTTCTCAATAAATGGTAGCAGGAATCCTCCCAGACAGGAATCCACATGCAGGGGCAGGTCATATTGCTGTGCTACCTTGCCCAATTCCTCTATGGGATCGATGACACCGTGTGGATAAGATGGCGCTGAACCTACCAGTAAGATGGTACGCCGGTTGATCATTTTCCTCACGGCTTCAACATCTACCCGAAAATCTTGTTTCAGGGGGGCATACCTGATTTTAACTCCAAAATATTGGGCGGCCTTGCTCCAGGCGACATGAATGCTCTCAGGGGCAATCATCTCAGGCGTGAAGGGGAGTTTTCTTTTTGCTCGGGCAAGATCTCGATAGGTCAATACAGGTAACAGACAACTCTCTGTCCCACCGGATGTCAGGGTGCCCACTGCTTTTTTATCACCGGAGAGCATCTGGGCTGTCATATTAATAATATCTGTTTCAAACCGTTTCAGGCTTTTAAATGCCATAGGGTTGAGCGCATTCTCAGAAAAATACATACCATAAGCCTGTTTCAGAAATTCAGTATGTTGGTCGTCAAGATGGTAAACCAGACTCCAGGTTCGAGAATCGCGATAGTTCACATCAGAGTCGCTGAATCCTCGCATTTGCTCAAGAATATCTGCATGTTTCAGAGCTTTTTTCGGTATTGTTTTCATTTTTATGCCCCTAATTGAAATTCCATTGTTGTGATCGATCAATTGTGAATCTAAATCAATCTAAGAATACGAGTCTCGACAATGATGTACAAATTAGTTCATTTGCTCAGGCTTTCAAGTTCACATAGCTAGCATTTGCTAACACTTTCAAATCAGACTAGTTTAGGGCAACATTCATTCACGAGGTAACAATGAGCATCACACGCAGACAGATTTTACAAATGGTAGGTGTTGGTATCGCCGCCACACAGGTTCCCATGGCATCCGCATCAGGAATATTCTCAAAATCAACTCTGAAACCACCACGTTTAAAACCTGGAGATACTGTCGGGATAATCAATCCAGGTGGAGCTATCTACCACCCTGATGATGCAACTGTTTTCCAGGAAACCCTGGCCGCATTGGGTCTCAAGACGAAGCTAGGTAAACATCTGTTGGATCGCTATGGCCATCTTGCTGGTACAGATGCAGCTAGAGCTGCCGATGTTAATGCCATGTTTAATGACCGAGGTGTTGATGCGATTTTTGCGCTGAGAGGGGGTTATGGATGTAGCCGGCTTTTAGATCGATTGGACTACAAGTCAATCACCGAGCATCCAAAAATTCTCATGGGTTACAGCGATATAACTAGTTTACTCCTAGCGCTGAACGCTAAAACTGGTCTGGTAACCTTCCACGGCCCAGTTGGTATTTCCACCTGGAATAAATTCTCCGCTGATTTTGTCAAACGTCTGTTGTTTGAAGCCCAGGCATTCAGCATGGAAAACCCTAAAGATATGGGTGATAATTTAGCCCAGACTAAAAATCGTATCCTGACCATCACCGATGGCAAAGCTCGCGGGAAACTCCTCGGTGGGAATCTATCCGTTTTTACCGCTATGGTGGGTTCAGACTATCTGCCAAAGTTCAAAGACAACATTCTCTTCCTTGAAGAGGTTGAAGAAGATATCTACCGGGTAGACCGAATGATGACCCAACTTAAGCTCGCTGGAATCCTGGATGAAATTTCAGGTTTTGTATTTGGAAAATGCACCGATTGCGGTCCTGGGGGTGACTATGGCTCTCTTACCTTGGAAGAAGTTCTTGATGATCACATCAAACCACTGGGAATTCCGGCCTGGTACGGTTCCATGATCGGGCATATCAGCGATAAATTTACAATTCCTCTTGGTGTCAATGCCGAGATTGATGCAGATAAGGGTAGCATTACACTACTTGAGGCTGCGGTTATTTAATAGGTGATAAGTTCTCAGAGTTGTCATCCCGAGCGGAGTCGAGGGATGACACTTTATAATTTCCTTGAATAAATAATGGATTTGTTAAGCTAAACCACCAGTTGTGGGAGCTATTTCAATACCAAAACTATGTGTGGCAGAAATCCATTTTTCTGAATCATTGCCCCTGAAAATGAAATCAAGCGTCACTTCCTGAAACAACCAATCCCCGTTTTCGATTTCCCGTTCGAGTTGACCTTCGCCCCAGCCAGCATAACCCAGCATCATTTTAAATTGGCTCGGTCCTTTCCCCTCCTGGATGGCATCGATGACAGCTGAATTACTGGTCAGGAAAAACTCACTGGTTACCTGCAGCGTATCAGAGTTGACATAGTCACTGCTATGCAGGATGAAACCTTGCTCCAGGGAAACAGGTCCACCGAAGTACATCGGAGAAATCACTTCATTGATGGCTTCATCGTTGATAATCAGAGTCGGGAAGACCTCCTTTACCACCTTATCATCAAAAGATTTATTCATAATAAGACCCATGGCACCCTTCTCATCATGCTCACAGATAAATACCAGCGAGCGCCCGAAATAAGGATCGGTCAGGTGGGGCATGGAAATGAGAATATGTCCTTTCATGGAAGCCATGATTAAAATTAGAGATATTTGACCCAATTCCCATCAGAAGATGAGTGGAATAAAAATTAATTGAGGCGTATTGAGGTCCAGATGTGTTTAACTACCAAGCGGGGATCCAAATCCCCGCCTGGCAATCCATAAAGGCATTAATCTTTGGGCATGAGACGGAACTCCTGCACATCACCCAATTCATCCTTATCCAAATGCATCTCTACATATTCACCTGCCAACCAGATATCAACAAGATCGGTGTAGTGCTTGTGCAGCGGCATCCCCACCTGCCCTGAGGCATTGGCCATACGACTCTGTGTAACATCTGAAAGATCAACCAACAAGCGCATAGAAGCCGTCATCTCAGCCATGTAAGGCGCATCAAAATTGTGGGTTCCGCGATTGACTGTCTCACCATCGCCGCCAAATGGAAAAGGACCATAGTTAAAAAACTTTTGTATTAGCCCGCCTTTGGCCTCAAAAGGATGATGAAAAACAATATTATGGATGATGCCCCATTCCCAGGTCTGAACGTCTTCAGATCCAAATTTCTGTTTCAGGCTCTCAAGCGCTGATGTGAATGCTTCCAGGAGGAGGTCATCCCTTGTTTCTGTCCCCTCAGTATCAATTTTATCAAACCATGGAGAGCTGTTGTCCTCCAACATATTCACCCAACGATTCAGGGAAATGTACCATGTATCCAGATATTTTTCTGCCAATTCCAGACCCATATCATCTTCCCAGATCAACCTGAGGAAGGTCTCCATGGTCTCGTGATAAATAGATCCTTCCACCCCATTTTGATCCAGTTCATGGTCCCACGCTTCCAGGAGACTCCGAATATCCTGATGGGACTCTGGGATGACCGGTAGGAGGTGTTTCAGAAAGACTGGTGCCAGATACGATTTGCGGTCGAATTGAATTTCAGCCATATCATCCAGGCTCAGTTTCTCCTTAGCTTCGATAAGATCCTTGATACGACGAGTCCGATAGTCTGGTGCATAGACTCCTGGCATGGGATAGGAGTAATCCGAGCTGTAGGGTTCCGCATTAGCTGTAACGATCATACCACCCCCGGGATTATATATATGAGGCATATCCTCGAAGGGAATATAGCCATCCCAGTCATACTCACCGGTCCAACCAGGTACTGGGAAAATACCAGATCCATTTTTACGGAGGGGCACCTTACCTGCACCGTAATACCCAATATTCCCATCAATATCCGCATACACAAAATTCTGTGGAGCAGTGGAAAAGTGGGCTAGAGCCAGTGAAAACTCGCCCCAGTCCTGAGCATGATTTAGACGGTAAAATGCTTCCATCTCCCCATTGAACTGATGTCCTGTCCAAGCCAAAGCCAGAAGTTCATCATCCTCTTTAATTATAGGTCCATGTATCGTTTTACGAATCTCAAGATCTTCAATCCTGAATCCATCTTCTTGCTTACTGTCTTTGATTCGAATAGCTTGAGGAATAAATTCAAAATTCAACCATTCATCCTGATACATGTATTGAGTCGCATCATCGGGATTGACTTCCTCAATAAATAAATCCTGAACATCAGGACCCATATTGGTGATACCCCAGGCAATATTGCGGTTATGTCCGATCAATGCCGTGGGTAAACCGGGAAAGAAGCCTCCTGCCACATCCAGACCTGGAGCGCTGAGATGGGCAAAATACCAGGGTCCTGGAAGTCTGGATCCATGCAGATGTGGATCGGATGCCAGCAGAGGTTTCCCTGAGACAGAGCGTTCTCCTGAAACCACCCAGTTATTACTACCCCCATTGGTTCCCAGCAGTTTCCTCAATTGAGTGGCCTGGGAGATCAATTCAGCATCTCCTGGTTTGCTCTTACCAAATGCATCCAGAATCTTCAAATGTTTTGGAGAATAGTATGGAAATAGCTCCGCCGCTTTTTCCACACCGAGTTTCGCATTAAGCTGACGATAAATTAACTCCATGTCATAATTGTAAGAGAGTTGCCAGCTTTGGAGTTTGACGATAGCCATCATGTCAGCAATACTCCACAACATGGGAGCATGCCCCAGGAGTCGGAACTCGATGGGCAAGTCCGGATCATCTTTAATAAATGTATTGATACCATCTCTGAAGGCGTTCAACATGGTCTTAACTCGTGGGGGGTAATTATCAAATATCTCCTTGGGATTTCTTGGTCTCAACATGATGCGGCGTAAAAACTTGTCCGACTTCAACATGCTTTCCCCGAGAATTTCACTGAGACTTCCATTCCCAGCTGCACGCAGGAATTCCATCTGGAATAGTCTGTCTTGGGCCATAGTATATCCCAGAGCGAAATAAGCATCCCCCTCTGTTGCAGCCATAATATGAGGGATACCTGCCACATCTCTCAAAATGGGCACTTCACTGTTAAGTCCTTTTACAGAAAGGCTGCCTTCATGATCTGGAATACCAATTTTCAAATAATGATTGAGAAAGGAAACACCTAAAACAATTATCACAATAACGCCAACAATGATTTTCTTAGTCATGATCACCCCTTTTACAGCTTCATTTAATGATGGGAATAGATTAGCTGAGGAAATGTTTGAATGAAATCATTTTTCTATTTCTAGAATTGGTTGTGTCAGCCTAAACCTATTTTCAAAAAGAGACGCTGAGGTCGTCGTGAGGTGAATTCCACTCCAGAGAAGAGCCTAACCCCTAACTCCTAACCCCCAAAACCTTCGCCACATTCTCAGCCAGGGATAAATAGGTTGTCAGTTTACCACCAAAAATATGGAGCAATTTGGTGTCTCCCCGGGTATGTAAATCTAGCTTGTATTCACGACTGACATCAGTGACATCACCTTTTCTGCGAACCAGTGGCCTGACACCGATATAGATATCTCTCACATCTTTTCTCTGAAATTGATGATCTGGCTTGAGATAAGCATTTACTTGATCCAATAGATACTGAATATCACTTTCCTGGGCATGGAGGTCATCCATGTTGCAGTCTTCCTCCCGCTCTGTTGTACCGATAAGGGTCTGGTCATTTTCAGGCTCTGGAATGATAAAAAATATCCGTTTTTCTCTGGTTTGCATAAACATGAGTTCGGGCACCATGAGACCATCAAATATGAGATGTATCCCGCTCACCTTGCGGATTTGGAAGCGGGCTGGCAAATCAAATTTTTCATTCACTTCATTGAGCCAGGGACCGGTGGCATTAACCAGAACGGGTGCGGAGAAATCTCCAGTACTTGACCGCAGCTCAAATCCTTCATTATTCCAATGGACACTTTCAATTTCGCAATGAACGATGACCGTCCCACCAAGCTTCTGAAAATCATCGGCTACTCTGCGGGTCAATTCACGATCATGGGTCTTGGCATCAACATAGGAGAGGACCGACGTTAAACCGTCTTCTATGAATGCCGGGAAACTTGATTTAAATGTTGAGATATCCTCTGTTTGGGAACGTCCAACTTTACGTGAGCCCGAGAGCAGATCATACATCCATAAACCAATTCTAATCATCCAGGCTGGTCTGGGACTACTCTTATAAATGGGCAGAATGAATCGTCTGGGCTCTACCAGACCTGGATATTTAGAAATGAGTCTTTGGCGATCATGGAGGGCTTCATACACAAGGTGAATTTGACCTGTTTCCAGATAGCGTAGTCCACCGTGAATGAGCCTTGAGGATTTTGAGGAAGTTCCCTGTCCGACACCTTCCTTATCTAGGAGCAGCACCTGTTTACCTGATTGTGCCAGATTTTCTGCAATGCCGCAGCCATTGATACCGGCTCCCAGCACGATCACATCATAGTTTTGCATAGGTGAAAGATAATGCATTTATATGGGATAAACGAAACCAGTTTTTAGAAACTCCCCGCCGTCATCCCGAGCGGAGTCGAGGGACATGGTAATTAGTTAAATTTGTATCCCTCGACTCCGCTCGGGATGGCATAAATGATTTTTTTAATGTTTTTGAAGGGAGCTTGTCTATCGCAAAAGCGGCCACCAAACCAGGGCCACTAGAGCCAGGGAAATGACAGACATAATGGCCATCTTCCAGCCTGCCCGGAGAAAGTCAGGCGCTTTGACCAGTCCACTGGAATATATAATGGTGCAAGCCGGTGCTGCTACCGCAGTAAAATATCCAAAGGCAGAAGATATCACTGAGGCAAGTCCCAATAAGATGGGGTCACCCCCCAGGTTAAGAACAACAGGACCAACCACAGCCACAGTCGCTGAACTACTCAGTAAATTTGATAAAACCCCACTCAATGCTACAGAGACAACGGCACGTAATGCATCAATATTAGGAATCAAGTTCTGGAGAAGATTGACACTGCCCTCTGCCAGCCAGGCGGCTCCTCCAGTATTTTTCATCTGGACACCAATGGAAATGGTCGCCCCAAACAACAGAATCACTCCCCAATTGACCCCTCTACTGAGATCCTTCCAGGAAACCAGACCAAATGCCATGAAGAGGAAAATTCCTATAAGTGCGATACTGCCCAGTCCATAATCTTCGCTTAGCACAATCCAGCCATAAAGAACTCCTGCAAACAAGAAGAGTGAGAAAATCTCTTTGGCCGACATCTTACCGGCATGCGCAACTTCCACAGAAAGTCGTCGCACAGCTGTGTCAAGATTCTGCCATTCCGGCGGAAATGTCTTTAAGATAATAAAAGTGGTGATGGGAATTTCAATTAGCACCATGGGGTAAACCATTTTCATCCATTCGATGTAGCTTAGGCTGCCTGATCCAAATTCAGCCCAGTAATTCATCATAATCACATTGCGCCCACCTCCACTGGGTGTTCCGATGGAGCCAATGGTTGCTCCGTACGCGATTGAAAAGAGTAAAGCGGCAATAAGTCCTGTGTTTGAACGCCCTTTATCAGAGGTATATCGAATCAGGGTCAATGCGACAGGAAGCATCATGGCTGTCACCATATGGGGACCCACAAAGCTTGAAAGAATGGCCGAGATTGCAGTAAAACCAGCAACAATGCGCCAGCTTTTATTGCCGGTAAGATGGATAATCCCCAGAGCTAGCCGTTTATCGAGACCCTGACTCACAATGGCTACAGCCAACATGAGCGAGCCCATGATAAAGAAAACAGCATCATTCATAAAATAGCCACCAACCTCATTGGCTGTACTGCCCCCGATCATGACCTGCCAGAATATTAACTGGAGAGCAATGGCTGGAAGGGGTATGGGTTCTTTCAAAATGAGAATGAGGGTCATTAAAATGATGATGAGAATGTGATAACCATCCGGGCCAAGAGATTGTGGATGTGGAACAAAAAAATAGAGAATAGCTCCAACGACCAATGCGACCAGGAGCCAACGTTTTTGTTGGACCCAAAATAGCATGTCGGCAGAGATATGCATTGGAGAAGTCTAGCTATCGGACGATCAGAATCGGGACATCACTTTGTTCGAGTGTCTTGATAGGCTTACTTCCAAACAAGAGCTGCTTTACCGGATTCAGAGTAGAGGCACCCATGATCACGAAATGATTGTCTCCTGCAAAATCTACAAAAGTTCTTACTGGATCACCCGTGAGGAAAAATTGTTCAACTTCTATACCTCTGGAATCAAAATATGCTTTCGCCTTATCTGCGGCTCCTTGATACCCTGCTCCAAAACGCTTGGTTTTTGAAACCGTAAGCGTGCGTACAGGCCATCCCAATTTTTCGGCAATCAAAGCTCCCCACTCGACGGACTTGTTTGTAGCTATTGAATCATCGACTAGAAGTAATAGTTTATATTTTTTCCTGGGATTAAATTTTTGAAGTATAAATATAGAGGATGGTAGGTATTGGATGAGCGAATGTGCAAGATGTCGTTTATTCTGACTGCCACCAATAATGGCAAGGTCATAATTCTCCAGTTGGATTTCCTTCCTCAATTGGTCAACCAGTTCTCCTTCGCGTAGAACTAGCTCTATTCGGCAGCCTTTTTCTTCAGGCAGCATGACTCGGACACGACCATCTTCTTCATAGACATGATCAGGGTTAAACTGAATTTTAGCCAACTCATTGTTTTCAGGCGACAATTTCTTCAATTCTTGTAATGCCCATTCCAAGACTTCAAGACCAGGGTGGATAATATTCCAGTTGTCCAGATTCGTGCGAGTCAGGTTAACTGAACTGCCATGAAACTCACTGGCACGCTCACCAACATATACAACACCATGGCTGGCATCAAAGACCGAGGCAATCAGTGCACCCATTTTCAATGTTGGTTTTGAATATTCTACACTACTGACTGCAGTAAGAAACTTGAGTGATTTAGGATCGAATAAGGGTTTCTTTTTTGTCATAATAATGGCCACCATATTAAGGATAAACCGAGTAGGCTAACAAGGGATAAAACCCCCATTTTCCAACCCGCTCGTAGAAAGTCTTTTGATTTTACCAGCCCACTGGAATAGATGATGGTACAGGCTGGAGCTGCTACTGCAGTGAAATAGCCAAAGGCTGAAGCAATGGCTGTGGCATATCCGATGAGAATTTTATCTCCTCCAAGATCAAGTACTATAGGACCCACAACTGCCACTGTCGCCGAACTACTTAATATATTTGACATGATGCCAGTCAGGAGAACTGAAACGCTGCCCTGGAGGACTGCGGGGCTATCGATAACCCTCCCCAGATTGGTTATGATCACTTGGGCTATCCATTGCGCGGCACCGGTTTCATTCATTTGAATTCCGATGGAAATGGCAGCTCCAAAAAGTAGAATGACACCCCAGTTGGTTTTCCGATTGAGCTCCTGCCATTCAACCAGTCCGAAGGCCAGATATAGGAAAACACCAAGGAGAGCGATAATCCCCAATCCAAAATCCTCACTGAGAAAGACCCAGCCGAGAAAAACCAAAACAAACAGGAAAATGGCTAGCCATTCGCGTCCCTTGATCTTACCAGCATGAGCCACATCAATTACCAATTTTCGAACCGCCGAATCCAGATTGCTATGCTCCGGTTTAAATGTCCATAACAAAATGAGAACGGTGAATGGTATTTGGATCAACACCATGGGATATACATATTTTATCCATTCCAGATAGGTCACAGATCCATCCCCAAATTCAGCCCAGTAATTCATCATGATCACATTGCGTCCACCTCCCGAAGGTGTTCCAATAGATCCGATGGTGGCCCCATAAGCTATAGAGAAGAGCAGGGCTGCCGTGAGTCCTGCTACTTTCTTTGGATCTTTGTGGGCATATCTAACAAGTGTAAGTCCAACAGGCATCATCATGGCTGCGACTGTGTGCTCTCCAATAAAGGAGGCCAGGATAGCTGAGATGGTGGTAAATCCAGCAATAATCCGCCATGTTTTGTGTCCCGTTAAAGTGATGATCCCAAGGGCCAATCGTTTGTCCAGCCCCTGACTCACAATGGCCACTGCTAGCATGAGAGAACCCATAATAAAGAACACTGCATCATTCATAAACGACGATGCCACATTATTGGCTGTGTCAATTCCCAAAACTACTTGCATAAACAGCATAAACATGGCTATTGCCGGGAGAGGTAATGGCTCGGTAACTATTAAGATTAATGCCATTGAGATAATTATGAGGGCGTCAAAAGCCGCGGGATTTAGGTCAGTTGGGGGTGTCACTACAAAATGCATGACCAAACCATATGCAATGGCAAAGAGGAACCATCGCTTCTGACGCATCCAGAACAATACATCAATATATATAGTCAACTTAACTTCCCTGTTTTTCAGATTCAAACATGAAGGCTGAAATATGGTCTTAAATCAGTCAATTTAAAACCTTTCATAACAGGATTTAATACACCTGTATTCATTAGTTGGGTAGAGGGAGTTTTCTTCTTACAATTCTGATGGCGATTGATTTTGGTAAGTAAAATCTTAGTTTGTAAGGTGCTTTGCATCTTTAAATATAGCAATCTTTCCACAGACATATCATTGATTAACCCAATAAATTTCAGGAGTTCCCATGGCCAATAAAACCAAATCTCTGGACAGTTTCCAGACCCGGTCAAATCTCAATCTTAATGGCAAAGACCATGAATATTTTGCCCTCTCAAAACTGAATGCAGATGAAGAGCTTAGACAATTACCCATTGCTCATAAAGTCTTGCTGGAAAACATGCTGCGCTTTGAAGATGATGTCACAGTTAGCAAAGATGATGTTACCGCAATTCTTAACTGGGATGCACAAGCTAAACCTTCACATGAAATTCAGCTTCGCCCCAGTCGTGTTTTGCTCCAGGATTTCACCGGTGTCCCTGCAGTAGTAGATCTGGCTGTAATGCGCGACACCATGGCCGATCTCGGCGGTAACCCTGAGAAAATCAATCCCCTGCAACCAGCAGACCTGGTCATTGATCACTCGGTTCAAGTCGATAAGTTCGGCTCAAACTCAGCCTTTGCTGAGAATGCTTCAATTGAAATGGAACGCAACCGCGAGCGCTATGGCTTTTTGCGCTGGGGACAGGGTGCATTTAAGAATTTTAATGTGGTTCCACCTGATACAGGTATTATTCACCAGATCAACCTGGAATACCTGGCACAGGTTGTCTTCAAGAATGAGACTGAGGATGGCATCCAAATCTATCCTGATTCCCTAGTGGGTACTGACTCACACACCACCATGATCAATGGACTGGGAGTCATGGGTTGGGGTGTCGGTGGTATTGAAGCTGAAGCCGCCATGCTGGGACAACCAATCTCCATGCTGATCCCCCAGGTTGTAGGCTTTAAGCTTAGTGGAAAGATGGCCGAAGGCACTACGGCTACCGATCTGGTTTTGACAGTTGTTGAAATGCTCCGTGCAGAAGGCGTGGTTGGAAAATTTGTAGAATTTTATGGTGATGGTATTGCCCACCTCAGTCTGGAAGACCAGGCTACTATAGCTAACATGGCACCTGAGTATGGCGCTACCATGGGTTACTTCCCAGTAAATGCTGCCACCCTGAATTACCTACGCTTTACTGGTCGAGATGATGAACAGGTTGAGTTGGTTGAAGCTTATACCAAAGCTCAGGGCATGTACTATGAAGCCGGCGTTGAAGATGCTGTTTACTCTGCCACACTTGCACTGGATATGAGTACAGTAGTACCCTCCATCTCTGGACCTAAACGTCCCCAGGATCGGATCGAGTTGAGCAAATCAAAAACTACCTGGGTCAGAGATCTGGAAGTTCTACGGGGAAACAGTAAAGGTACCGCTGCCGTAGCTGACGCAGATTTTGAGATGAAGGACGGAGCAGTCGTTATTGCAGCCATCACCTCATGTACTAACACGTCTAACCCCAGCGTTTTGATTGGGGCTGGTCTGCTGGCCAAAAAGGCCGTTGAACTTGGCTTGAATATAAAACCATGGGTTAAACCCAGCCTTGGACCAGGGTCAAAAGTGGTTACTGAATACCTTGATGCCGCTGGCTTAACACCCTACCTCGACCAATTGAAATTCAACCTGGTGGGGTACGGTTGTACAACCTGCATTGGTAATAGCGGTCCCCTACCAACACCCATCGCAGCTGCTGTTGAAGATGGAGATCTGGTAGCAACCTCAGTCCTGTCTGGTAACCGAAATTTTGAGGGTCGCATCAGTCCCCACGTCAAAGCCAATTATCTGGCTTCACCGCCTCTGGTAGTAGCTTATGCTCTGGCCGGCACCATGGATTTCGACATGTATAATGATGCCCTGGGGCAGGATAAAAATGGGAATGATGTTTTCCTTAGGGATGTTTGGCCCAGCTCCCAGGAAATTGCTGATGCTGTGGCGAAAGCAGTGAAACCGGAGCAATTCAAAGCTAAGTATGCTGATGTCTTTGCTGGTGATGCGGCCTGGCAAAACCTGGATACACCTGACGGAAATACTTTTGTCTGGGAAGCAGATTCAACCTACATCCGCAAACCATCCTTCTTTGAAGGAATGAGTCGTGATTTTGGTGAATTGGATGATATCCAAGATGCCCGCTTGTTGGCTCTTTTAGGTGACTCGGTCACCACAGATCACATTTCACCCGCTGGCTCTTTCACAGCAGATACTCCAGCAGGAAAATATCTGATCGACAACGGAACTGATGTGAGGGATTTCAACTCATATGGAAGCCGACGTGGTAATCATGAGGTCATGATGCGTGGGACGTTTGCCAATATTCGTCTTCGCAACCTACTGGCTCCAGGTACTGAAGGTGGCTTCACCAAGAAGATGCCAGAGGGTGATGTAACTACCATTTTCGATGGAGCCATGGCATACAAAGCTGAAGGTACTGCCCTGGTAGTTATTGCTGGTAAAGAATATGGAACGGGTTCAAGTCGGGACTGGGCTGCCAAAGGCACTTACCTGCTTGGTGTCAAAGCTGTAATTGCCGAGAGTTTTGAGCGAATTCATCGCAGCAACCTCATTGGAATGGGTGTCTTACCCCTTCAATTCAATGATGGTGAGGGCCGGGTCAGTTTTGGATTGACTGGTGAAGAGACCTTCTCTATCGCTGGAATCTCAGAGGGGCTTAAACCAGGGAAAGAGTTGGAAGTTAAATGCACCAGAACAGACGGCAGTCAGTTCTCATTTACCGCGACTACTCGGATTGACACTCCCAACGAACTGGAATACTATCGTCATGGTGGCATCCTTCAGTATGTGATGAGATCTTTACTGGACTGATAACGAGAGTACCCATTATTGAATTCCTGGGCTTTTGATAAGATCGTTCCATTCGATTTGGAAGTCCACGATTACGATTGTAGGCTTCCAAATATTTTTTATCTGTGATTATGCCGGGTTGTTAGATAATTTCCAGCCAACCCAAAAACAATCGGATCAATAAAATGAATCAACAAATTGATTGTTGTAATTATACAGCAATAAAATTTCCCAACCATCGAAGCATAGTATGATTAAAGATGCCCACTTAATTCTCAAGGAAATCTTTGGTTACGATGAATTCCGCCCCTTGCAAAAAGAGGTGATTCAAAATGTTATTGATAAAAAAGATACCCTTTGCATTATGCCTACGGGTGGTGGGAAATCTCTATGCTACCAAATACCAGCACTGCTTTTTGAGGGATTGACTATTGTCGTCTCCCCTCTGATTTCACTCATGGAAGATCAAGTAAAACAGCTTGATGCCCTGGGCATTGAAGCACGTATGTTAAATAGTTCTTTATCAAGAGATGAGTATCGGACAAATGTCGAAGCCATCCGGCAGAATAAAGTGCGTCTGCTCTATCTGGCTCCTGAAACCCTACTCATGGAGAGGACTCTTGCGCTACTCGCCTCCCAAAAAGTATCCTGTTTTACGATTGATGAGGCTCACTGTATTAGTGAATGGGGTCATGATTTCCGGCCGGAATATCGTCAACTCATGAATCTCAGAAATAAATTTCCTGAAGCAGTGTGTCTGGCTTTAACCGCAACCGCTACCCAGCGGGTTCAGCAAGACATTAGAAAATCGCTTCAGTTTGAGGCTTCGGCCAGTTTTGTGGCCAGTTTTAATAGGGAAAACCTCTTTCTGGAGATAAAACAAAAATCTCAATCTGCCCAACAAACCCTCACTTTTCTTGAAAAATTCCCTAATCAATCAGGCATAATTTACTGTCTCTCTCGAAAACAAGTGGACGAAATGGCTGAGTTTCTCGAAGAAGAAGGTTATTCCGTAAAACCTTATCATGCAGGACTCCCCAATGAAGTACGTCAACTGAACCAGGCCAGTTTTATCAGTGATGACACTCAAATCATGGTTGCAACCATTGCTTTTGGTATGGGAATTAATAAACCCAACGTTCGGTTTATTTTACACTTCGACCTACCCAGCAATATTGAAAGCTATTACCAGCAAATTGGCCGGGCTGGTAGAGATGGACTCCGAGCAGATTGTCTTTTCCTTTTTGGATATGGCGATATTCGCAAGATCAAATTTTTTATTCAACAGAAGCAAGCTGGTGAACAAGTCATTGCTACAACCCAGTTGAATGCGCTAGTTGGTTTCGCTGAAACAGAAGATTGTAGACGCATCCCCCTGTTGGAATATTTTGGAGAGGACTACCCCGGAACAAATTGCGGTATGTGCGATAACTGTTTATCAGAAGCTCAACCCACTGTGGATGTGACAATTCCAGCGCAACAATTTTTGTCCTGTGTCAAACACTCCAAAGAAATTTTTGGGGCTGGTCATATTATTGACATTCTACGAGGTTCAAAGTCTCAGAAAATCAAGAAATTTGCCCACCACGATCTCTCTACATATGGTATTGGAAAAGAACTCTCAAAAAAGCAGTGGTTTTTTCTTTCTAGAAATTTTGTACAGAAAGGACTCTTGACCCAGGACATGCAACACGGTAGCCTCAAATTAACGGCCAAAGCCTGGGCTGTAATGAGGGGCAATGAGAGTATTTCAGCCAAACTGGAGGCACAGCAGGATATTCGCCCCCAGCCTAAAACAGAGCAAAAATATGATTCAGACCTATTTGGTATATTGAGGACTTTGCGTAAAAATATGGCTGATCAATCCAAGGTACCACCGTATGTGATCTTCCCAGACAAAACGTTGATAGAGATGGCTGTCTATTTCCCTCAAACAAAAGAAATTATGATGCAATTACATGGTGTTGGCTCAGTGAAGTTTGCTAAATATGCTGATCCCTTTATACAGAAAATTACCGAGTTCTGCCAGGCTAATCAATTGGCTGAAACACCAAAGCAGAAGACTAGTGGGAAATCTATACCGGGGACTAAAAGGATTGGCAAACCACGCCATCAGGTTGTGGGTGAAAAATTTAACGCGGGTTCATCAATTTTAGAGCTCACAGAGGAATTCCAGGTGCAAGTGAAGACCATTGTTGATCATTTATACAAGTTTAGTTCGGAGGGAAATCCTTTACTTTTTAGCCAAAATTTTCTGGAGATATCTCAATTGTCTATAGAGGAACAACATGCTGCACAAAAGTCTTTCGCGCAGCATGGAACAACAGCCCTTCGCCCAATTTATGAAGCCCTGCATGAGCGAGTCAGTTATGAAGAATTGAAAATTATACGACTGTATTTGCTATTGCAACAGTAGTATCATAGTAGTATCATAGCTATACCAGGAAAAATTAGAGAACTCATCGCTGAATTAAAGGCAGCCGGGTTTGTAGACAGAGGCGGAAAGGGCAGTCATCGGAACTTCATTCACCCCAGGGGCGTAATTTTGACGCTGTCCGGTAAGAGTGGAACTTATGCAAAACCCTATCAGGAAAAGCTGGTAGCAAAACAAATTGAGGTCTCCCGCTCATGAAAGATCATGACAAATATTTTAAAATTGTAGATTGGTCAGAAGCTGATCAATGCTATGTAGGGTCTGTTCCTGGTTGGATTGGAAAATGCTGCCATGGAGATGATGAGCATAAGGTATATCTAGAATTATGTGATATCGTTGATGAATGGATCGCAATCTATAAACGAGACTCACTGGTCCTACCCCCTGGTACTGCCGGGAAGACTTACTCAGGTAAATTTTTACTTCGTATCGATCCAGAGTTACATAAAGCTCTGGCCATCAAAGCTTTAGGAGCTGAAGAAAGCTTAAACGTCTATTGTCAAAAGATTCTTAAACAGAGTCTTCTGGTTCATTCCTAGTACCCATTAGAAAACCAAAGAAGCCACCCCGAGAGGTGGCTTCCTGTATTCATTCAACCTAGAATGAACCCCGAAATTTTTATAATTGCATCCAATTTACAGCATCATTGAAAATAGCTGCCTCGATCCCGTGACGCCCCTCGAACTCTGTATAGGTCAGATCGAAACCTTGAGATTCAAACATAGCTTTCAGCTTGCGAGCGGTCTCCACCTTAATAGCAGCATCATCAATACCATGTGCAATAAATAGTCGTACTGCCTTCCCTTCCTCAATATCCTGTTGAGTAAGAATTGATTTATCTCCTTCAGTATCCATGAGATACCCGCTGAATCCAATCACGCCCTTGATCATATCAGGATTTTGGAGACCAATGGTATAGGCATAGACTGCCCCTTGTGAGAACCCCATGAGATAGACATCTGAGACCTTATATTCTTTTGAGACCTTCTTGATCGTTTTTAAAATATAGTTGCTGACCATTTTATCAGCGGACTTCCAGGCCTTATTGCCAACATCTGTGACAGACCATGTACGTCGATGCCATTGTGGCCCAACATGCATGGACAGTGGATATTGCCCCTCAGGAGTTACATAAATTACCTGTGGATTTTCCAGCTTATCATAATGGCTGATAAACCCTTCAGAATTGCCACCCATCCCATGCATCCCAATCAATAGCGGATAACTTTTGCTGGCATCATAATCCTTGGGAAAACGAATCCGATAGGGCTGGAGTGTGGTAGCTTCCACATAATCTTTGGTGCCAATGGACCGGAAACGTTCTTGAATTTTCTGGGTTGCCTTCTGAAATTCTGGATCCTTTCTAACAGGATCAAAGTCTTTGTCCTCAAAAAAGATTGCCAGACCCCTGAAGCCATTTTCGAAGGCGTGAGTAACAAATAATGCAGCATTACTGGCGTCACCCTGGAGTGCGTAACAACAGGCCAGGTTATAGGCAATTACCGCATCATCCTGATTGTGGATGAGTGCCTTTTTATAGTATTGACCTGCCTTATCAAAATCCCCGGTACGATAGGCTACTGCGGCATCTGTGAGGAGCTGAGCACGATTCACTTTTTTAAAAACAAGTGCTTTGCCATGCTGAATCCCGCTGCAACCCAGAATCAGAGATCCCAGGAGAACAATAATAATAAGTTGAGTTAATTTTTTTCTATTTGTCTTCACGGGTTAATCCCTCCCTCGAATATCATGCTGCTATTTTAATTGGGATTGATCTACTCCTTTGAATTCATCTTCAAATGGTTGTCATTTTCTTCAAGTGGTCAGTGGGGGCGATTGGGATGGCTGGGAATTACTCATCCCCTTGATACGCAAAGCAGTTATTCATCCTGCGCTGCAAGAGAGGACTTGCTAGTATTAAATTGGCAACATTTTTGAGAGCAGCACTGGTACGGCGGTTTCGACCCGTAGGATTCTCTCACCGAGACTGAAAGGTGAAAAACCACAGGATATCAACTTGTCGACCTCGTAAGGGATAAAACCCCCTTCTGGGCCGATGGCGAGGGTGGTGGGCTGGTCAGGTTTCAGCAAGGCCTTCTTTTCGCTGGCTGGATGGGCGACCAAAGCTTTGGTTCCCTTGCATAATTCCAGTAATTCATCCTCTACAAAAGGTTTAAAACGCTGGCGTAAGTGGACTTCAGGTAAAATTGTATCCCTGGCCTGCTCCAGACCGAGCAGGAGCTGTTCATGCAGGTTATCCGGCTGCAACAGGGGGCTGCTCCAGAAGCTCTTTTCCACTCGGAAACTGTTGATCAGATAGATCTGCTTGACCCCGAGGGAGGTGACACTTTGCAGCACCCGCTTTAGCATTTTAGGTCGTGGCAGGGCCAAAAGGAGGGTAACCGGGAGTTTTGCTGGTGGTGGTTGCGATAACACAACCGTCAATTCGATAAAATCGGGATCAATCTGTGTGATCAATCCGTGACCCGTCTTGCCATTGAGTAACCCAACTCGTAGTTGAGTATCAGGTTCTGCTCGATGAACCGTGCTGATGTGTTCTAATCTGCGACCGCTCAGACGGACTCGGTCTTCGGCGATGAAATCATCATGATTTAACAAGATCAGGTTCATGCTGGGTAGTCTAGCCAGTTTGAGTTCACAGTGGAAGCGGAAAATAAGGAACTTTGGAGGGTAGAGAACCTGGATGCCATCTTGCAGTTCAATTTCAGATTACTATTTTGGGTCCGAGCCTAAGCATGAAACAAATACTTGAATCCCCCAAATTACTCCTGCTCCTACTGGTTGCAGTATCGCTAATTACCATCAATCCTCGCATTAATGGTTGGAACGAGGCCAGCAGGATGGCTTTGACTCAATCACTGGTTGAGCAACACACTTTTATTATTGATGAGAGCGTATTTGTGAACAGTGGCGACAAAGTCTTCATCAAGGGTCATTTCTATTCAGATAAACCGGCCCTGCCTGCCTTGTTGGCTGCGGCTGTATACGCACCACTGCATAAGCTGGGTTTGAACTTGGATTATGGCTGGAATCTGAGTTATTACCTCATCATTCTTTTCACTATAAAGACCTTTTGGATTGCCAGCATTCTGGCCTTCCGCGGAGCCCTGGCTTTTACACCAACGCTGAGGGAGAGGATCCCCCTACTTATCGTCATCTACGCCTTCGCATCCCTTGCATTTTGCTGGTCATCCAGCTTTAACAATCACAGCCTGGCCGCTTCCAGTCTGATGATTGCGTTCTATTTTTATTTGAGGGGAAAGAACGATGATGAGCACCAAGCCTTATTCTGGTCAGGATTGTTTTTCGGACTGGCAGCCAGTATGGATATACCTACGGCAATATTTCTATTGGGTTTTGGTCTGTTGGTCATACATAAATGGCGCTTTTCTACCAAGGCATTACTATTCTCAGCCGCGGCTCTCATCCCTCTGAGCATACATCTCACAGTGAATTACTCCATCGGTGGAACCCTGTTGCCGCTGCAGATCAAGCCTGAGTTTTTTGTTTTTGAGGGCTCTGTCTGGACTGAATCAAACGATCTCTCAGGGGTAAATATCAATTCGGCTCTCTTCACTGCTCAATACGCATTCATCAGTTTATTCGGACCCAAAGGTTTTGTCTGGTATAACCCCCTGCTCTTGATCCTCACGCCTCTGGTTATAAGCAATGTCCGTAGGACAAAATTCCTGCAGCTCGAAACCCTGGTCATCCTGTTGGGCACATTTATCCTGATGTCATATTACTTTCTATTCAGTTCCAATTATGGAGGCTGGAGCTATAGCATCCGCTGGTTCGTGCCTGTTCTGCCACTTATTTTCTTTTATCTTTTCGATCTGGACACCCTGGAGCTGCGCTGGAATAAACCCGTATTATTGAGCCTGGTGATAGCCTCAATCACTATTGCTGGAATCGGTCTCATCAACCTCTGGAGTAACCCGGATATCCACATCATTCCACTGGTGGCTAACCTAAAACAGCTACTTGAATTTCTATCATAACCGCTTGCCGTACTTATAAACCGTTGAGCTAATTCAGAATATTATGGTGAACTCCTCGTCTAAATTGGGCTCAGCATTGATGAAACCTATTTTTGTACATATTATTTTTAATCCCTCACACGAAAGTTATCTTTTCATATGATACCCAAAACCGATCCTGGAAAACTATCACTATTCTGGGTCCTCCAAATATCTGGATGGCTCCTCTACGGTGTGATCTATTACCTTATATTTTATTCTTATAAGGATCTGGATCTCGCCAACACTTTCGGATTCGCAGTGACCTATATGGTGGCCTTTGTGGTAACAATCGCCATGCGTAAAATCTATCAGAGGCTGGATTACCAGCATCGATCTATCCTCAATGTCTCAGGCATTGTCATCCTTACATCTATAACTTTTGCAGTAATCTGGGTTTATCTGGATCGGTTTGTGTCCTATCCCATATATGGAATAGAAAAATTTCAAAGGGCTTTGGACAAGATTTCGATGCGTAGCAACATCAGCCAAATATACTGGAATTCATTTATCCTGTTTACCTGGTCCACACTCTATTTTCTCATCAATTTCTGGAGACAATGGAATGAGCAGGTTGCCCGTACCGAAAAAGCTGAACTCTTGGCTCACAGCGCCCAGCTCCAGATGTTGAGATATCAACTCAACCCCCATTTTCTGTTTAACTCCCTGAATTCTATTCGAGCCCTCATCCTGGAAGACCAGACCAAAGCTCGGGATATGGTAACAGAACTCGCAGAACTTTTACGTTATTCACTGGTGAGCAAAAACAATGGGGATGTGCCCCTTAGTGAAGAGATAACTGCTATCAAACACTACTTTGCCATAGAAGAGAAACGTTATGAGGATAATCTGCAGGTCAGTTTCGAAATTGACCCTCTGGCCGAGGAGTATCCTATTCCCAGCTTCCTCGTGCATCCATTGGTTGAGAATGCCGTAAAATACGGCATGAAAACTTCCAGCATGCCGCTCAAGATCAAAATTGAGGCAAAAGTAAAAGACAATGAACTGTCTATTTCTGTGAGAAACAGCGGCAGTTGGTTATCTGAAGATGCTGAGGATCGTAGCCGGCCAGCAGGCACTGGAACTGGCTTAAAGAATGTTAAGGAACGTCTCGAAAATAGATTCCCGGGCAACCATAAGCTGACAACTTCTGAAGAAGATGATTGTGTGGTCATAAAAATTTCAATTTCAAGAAATGTTGAGGGGTAATTATGTCTAAAGTTTATCGAACCATTGTGGTTGATGATGAGCGTTTAGCCCGCAATGATTTACGCCTGCTTCTAAAAGATCATGCGAATATTGAAGTTTTAGGAGAAGCCTCCAATGGTCAGGATGCACTTGATATGGTTAAGGAGTTGGAACCCGATCTCGTTTTTCTGGATATTCAAATGCCTGGAATGAATGGATTTGATGTCCTGGAACATCTTGACTCAAATGTAAATGTTATTTTTGTTACCGCTTTTGATGAGTACGCCCTACGCGCCTTTGAAGTCAATGCTCTGGATTATTTACTCAAACCAGTGAGCAATGACAGACTCCAGCAATCCATCGAGCGTCTCGAACTTGTCCCTGATGAAGCTGAAGATGATTTAAGAGAATTGGAATATCATGACCGTCTGCTCCTCAAGTTGGATACTCACCTCGGCTTCCTGAAAATCTCTACGATCGTCTGCATTACATCTGCAGGAGATTACTCTGAAGTTCTGTGCACAAACAAGAAGAAGGTCCTGGTTCATAAATCCATGGCCGAGTGGGAAACCCGTTTGCCTGATGCATTTTTCAATCGGATCCACCGTACGACGATTGTCAATATGGAGTTCGTGGATCGACTGGAAGAGTGGTTTAATAATTCATATCGCGTCTATATGAAAGGCATCGAAGAGCCTTACGTCATGAGCCGCCGTTATGTTACAAAACTAAAGCAGAAACTTAGTTGATCATTATCTGTAGCCACACAGCATGCTGCGTGGCTACAAGACATTGAGGTCTCTCACCGGGTCATAGTTTGCAGAACGACGACCGATCGAGATGGCCAAATATGGAGTCCTAAATACTATTTACATGGAAGTCGAATCAAATCTCCGTTTCTTCTGGTCCAACCTCATAATAGTTTCGACCACTCTGCCCAAAAATTGGATGATTTTGCACTTTCTTGTCTAATTGTCTTCGCCAATAAACCCTGGGCACTTGGTCATTAGTTTCTTCCAGTGTTGCCGCGATCATAATATCCGCTTCTTCGTATTCTTGGCCACTTTCGCGAGCTTTCACAGCTACGTAATGTTTCGTATTCATATTGTCTATATTTTCACGTATGATGGCAATAGGATCTGATCCCCTTTCCCCTTCTGGATTGGCAATTAATCCTTCGGTCAGTAGCGCTGCAATTGACCCATTTGAAATAATGATCGGTGGTCTTGCTTTGGCCATGATTCACTCTCCCTTTTTTTTATATGATTCGATAATGGACCGGTTTTTCTCCACCCCGTTTAGGAATGAATCACGATCCTTAACATTTTTAATATTATCCGCCAAAATCATGAGCCCATTGTAGGCCTTATCCAGATATTTATCTGCTTCCACCTCCATTTCCCGCTCCCTATAAATATTGAAAAGATTCCAGTGGCTTGTAACCATCTCATCAATGGGCAGACGTAAAACACCGAGGATGGTTTCTAATTCATGAACCTTCTCCATTGCTGGTTCAGGTTGACCTCCACGCAGTTCTGCCAGGGCAAGCAGGGAAAGTGTCTCCAGATGTTGCTGGGTTTCTTCATGCTTAATCCAAATGGGTATGCTCCTCAAGAAGTGGGTATAGGAGCTGTCATACTCTGATGCCTCCATGTGCATTTCACCCAGACTCTGATGAATAATAGCTCCAAGGTATTCAGCATTGATAGCCTCACATATTTGTAGTGACTGGCTATAATACTCCCGGGATTCATCCAACATGCCTATTTCACGGTGCACATCACCTAGATAGTTCAATGTGTAAGCCTTGACATGATGGTCATTTAACTCGCTGGATATCTGCAGAGACTGAGCCAGGTAGTCGATGGCCTCTGTATAATTGCCTTTATCGGAATTGACCAGTCCCATCGTCAGGAGTGCGTAGGATTCACGATTCTTTTCACCGAGCTCCCGGAATATCTCCAGGGACCTCGCGTAGGAATCCAGCGCCTGCTCCAACTCACCAGTCTGCTCGTAGATATTACCAAAACTATGCAAGGATTCACCTTCACTGCGCTTGTGTCCCAGTTTTTTTGCCAAGCTAAGGGACTCAGTGTAGAATTTTAAAGCTGTCTCATTATCCCCACTTATATAGTAAGCGTTACCAATATTGCGTAGAATCTGTTCCTCACTATTCAAATCACCCAAGTCTCGAGATTGCATTAGCGCAATTTGGTAGTATTTAAGGGCTTCCTCAGTTTCTTCCAAAGCCAAGTGCATATCACCCAGTTGCTTCTGGGCGCGCGCACCGATTAGTTCATCTCCAGTAGTCTTACTCAATTCGATACATTCAGCGAACAGTTGGTTGGCTTTGTCGAAATCGTAAGATTCCCGGTGAGTTTGACCCAGGAACAGTTTTGCTTGAAGAAAATGCTCATCAATTTCGAGTGCCTGCTGCAAAAAGCCTCGCGCGATCTCCATGTCTTCTTGGTTCTGACGTTTATCCCAGGTGTATTTGCCCTTTAAATAATATTCATAAGCGAGGGGATCAACATGATCATAACTTGGAGATTTGACCCCTGCGCTGACATCTAAATTTTTCAAGATGTTTTCTGTAAGCGTGTATGTGATCGATCCCACATTGGTCAGTGGTTCGCTCCATTTCAGAGAAAACAGGATATTATCGGATCTTGTATCCAGTAATTGGCATCGTAGAGCAAAAGAGTTAACCTGTTTCAATACGCTGCTTGTGAGGACATATCGGGAGTTAAGTCGCCGACCAATCTCCTTGGTGGTGAGTTCCATATTGGTCAAATCTCTAACATCTCTCAGGGAAGCAACGTTAATGAGACCTGCACTGGCTACGTTGATAATCAGGTCTTCCGATATCCCTTGAGCCCAGAATTCATCAACTGGATCACCCATGTTTTCCATCATAAGTATTGCCACAGAAGGTGGGGCGTTAACACGGACAAAGTTCTGATAAACAATCCACAATAAAATTACCACAGCTGGAATGAGGTATCGACTCCAGTTTTTATATTCCTTTTCAAGTTTGGCTGATACTTCTGAGATATTTGTATCAGGAAGGCCATGGGAAATGACACTGTAAAGAATAAGTGGGTGGACAACACCTTTGAGCTTTGGTTGTCCAATAAGTTTGAAACTGAAGCGGGTATTGCTTACCAGGTCCCGATAGATTTTGTCAGAAACAACAATTCCACCAATTGCAGCGAAAGGTTCCAGCCGGGAGGCGATATTTACATCATCACCAATGATGTCATTATATTGTTCTATCACTTCGCCCTGATGTATCCCGATACGTAGGTTCAGGTCAGGTATTTCTTTGGTTGCATTCTGAATTTGAACGGCACAATCCAAGGCTGATGTGGTACTGGAGAAGCTCAGAAGAACACCATCGCCAATCTCTTTCAGCCATTTCCCATCCTTGGATGCGACAATGGGCTTGAGAATATCACGTTGTGTTTGCAGGAGCTCTGCAGCATGTGTTTCATCAGATCCAGCCAGCTTGGTGAAACCAGCAATATCTGTGAAAACAATAGCCGCTAGTTTTCTTGAGAATTCGGTCATGTTTGGTCTAATGTTGGATAGAACATCTGACAGTTTTTATGGAGTTTGAGAAACTTAGTAGCAAATCACCCCCTATTTCCTTTAACCCTTTGCCATCAAAATGCTCAGCAATTGGTTTTAATAGTTCACGCTGTTTCAGGATAAGATCAAGAGCTATTTCTTCATCTACAGCAGAAATAGCTGTCAACCCGACCATATCAGTAAGTACAATTGTTGTGAGTTTCCGTGTTGATCTATTCATAAGAAATTATGGAAACATTGCTAAATAATTTGGTGAAATCCCGATCCTTGGGAAAGTGCTTAAGAATAGAGGCGATGTCAATAATATTTACCATATATACGGGCCATGTAAACGCTTGTATTTCTTATTTGTTATTAAGCTTTATAAGGTTCGAACTATCCAAGTATTGATATCAATAATAAGTCCCCTAATTAGTCAGTAAATCTACCGAGACATGGATGGTGTTCGCTGACAGGATGGAGTAATAAGTTTGTTGCAAAACGATGGTCGTTGCTATGATTCTCTTTCTAGTGGTTCAAATGTCTATGCTTTTCGATCCACCTTGAACCCCGATGGAGGACTAATGTTATGCAGGGTTCAAGCTTTCAGGGATAATTCTTATCGCGTATATATGAAAGACATCGATGAACCCTACGTCATGAGTCGTTGGTATGTCACCAAATTAAAGCAGAAACTCAGCTGATTCGCTTCAACACCTGCATTATTAAAGATAATCCATAAACGTAAATAGTATCTCTCTGGTCAATAGGGATAAATATCTCTTATAAGCACTGAATATTCTTCTATCTTATCTCATTGTCTAAAAAACTGAGGGTTTATCTAATTACTCAATCCTGGCGAAGAATTTGTCTCCTGGTATCTCTAGGTCTCTTTGGTCTCATGCTTTCACCGGTTCACTTGCTGGCTGGAACAGACACGCTTAAAGTAGGTGGTGGTCTTGAAGCCCAAAACTTCTCCTATCTTCATGATTTATCAACGGTACTGCCTGACACTTCAGGAATCCTGAGTATACAGCAAATAACAACGCCTGAACAGCAAGCACAATTCGTCCCCTATCACAGGGAGATCATGAGGGAAACGCCTGGGGTCTCAAAATACTGGCATCAGGTCATCATTCAGAACACCCACTCAGTGGCTGTGGATTTATGGTTTTATTCTGGTGCAACCCACACATTGATGTTTGATGATATAGGTGAGCATGATTTCACAGTTCACGCTGGTGGAAGAAACCTTCCGTACACTGAGGGACAAAAATACTTACCCAACAGTCTCTACCCACACAGACAGCTCATACTAGTGCACCTGGATGCCCATGAGATCAAAACACTATACTGGCACTCAACCTTCCCAGATTTCTGGAAACGCTACAGTAGATCGCTGGCAGGCTACCTGGTAAATGAAGAGTATCTCCAGCAAAGACAAGATAGGGTTAATGGAGAGAACATTAGTTTTGCATTCGTCATGGGAATCATCGTGGCCATTACAGCTTTCTTGTTCATTTTTTACTCCATTTATAGGGAGCCGGCCTTTTTTGCTCTCGCCTTATTAGCGTTAACTGCTTTGATGTGGTACCTTTACACAAAGGGTCTTCTATTTACTACATTCCTTGCTTCAACTTCCTCCAAAACCGGGCCCTATGAAATTGGTGAATACATCCTGGTTGCCGTTAGGGTAATAGCCTTCTACTTCTATGTCATCGTATTCCTGAAACTCAAAGAAATAGCCCCTGGTTGGTATCGTGTTTTCAAATGGGCTACAGTCGTTTTGGTAGGTATTATTGTGACTGACTTTCTTCTTCGATTTTTCATTTCACCTCATCACTTTCAAATCCATATCCTGGGCTGGCAAATGGTCAATGGTGGGATTGCTTTAATGTTAATTCCCTATCTGGGAGTGGGTATCCATCTGACCATCAAAAAGGTCCCCATGGCCGGCATATACCTGTTGGGTAACATTTTTAATGTTACCGGTCTCGTACTTCACACCCTCTCTATGAACTTCATTTCAGGTCCATTCCTGGGAACTATAGATCAGTGGGGAACGGCTCTCATGCTGGTGACCTTTGCTCTGGCTCTGGCGCTTAGAATGCGTTCTATGGAAGGTGAGGTGGTGCGGATTGATGCTGATCTGCAGGCTGCCACAGAATTGGATGCCATGAAAACATCCTTCTTTACCTCCATCTCCCATGAATTCCGCACCCCCTTGACTCTGATTGTGAGTCCTCTGGAAAAACTAGTTGATGAGACAAAATCTACAAAAGTGAGGGATCGTTTACAGATGATCCTGCGTAATGCCAGGCGTATGCAGAATCTGATTTCCCAAATCCTCGATCTGGCCAAGATTCAGAGCAGTAAAATGCAGCTCAGAGTATCTGAGCACAATTTTTCCAAACACATCAGAACGATCTCTTCCGCTCATGAATCTCTGGCAGACAGCAAGGGGGTCAGTTTCAAGATCAGTATCCCTAGAAGTGAATTACCCCTTTACTATGATCGCGAGATGATGAACAAGATCGTCAACAACCTGCTTTCCAATGCCTTTAAGTATTGTGAAACTGGCGGTGATGTAATCCTGTCAGTGCTTCAAAATGAGAATACCGTCGATTTAAAGATTGAGAACAGCGGGGAGCCAATATCACCTGAAGACCAGGAGCGTATTTTTGATCATTTCCAACGCATTGAAAGCGCTGATGGTCAGATCGAAGGCTCCGGTGTGGGCCTGGCTCTGGTGAATGATCTGCTGGGTCTCCATCATGGTCAAATCCAGCTACGTAGTGTACCCGGTGAATATATTTGCTTTACCGCCAGTTTTAAGCTGGGTAGCGATCATTTTAAGCCCGATGAGATCCACATGGAAAGTGATCCTAAGGCCGCTGAAACAGATGAACCCCATCAAATCTCTGAAGCTGCTCTGGGGGAAACAATTGAATCAACACCAGACAAGGAGCTACCTCAGATCCTGATTGTTGAGGATAATGCTGATATGCGAGCATTTATTTCAGAGGAACTGGCAGATGCTTATGCTATCAGTACAGCTGTTAATGGTCGTCTTGGTCTGGATACCGCCAGAGAAGCTATTCCTGATCTGATTATCTCTGATGTGATGATGCCAGAGATGGATGGTTTTACCTTCCTGGAAAATGCACGTCAAGATCCGCTATTGTGCCACATTCCCATCATCATGCTAACAGCTCTATCCACTGATGAAGCAAAATTCAAGGGTCTTGAAACAGGTGCTGATGACTATTTGTTAAAGCCATTTAACACACGCGAGTTACGCATCCGAGTTGCCAATCTGATCCGTCAGCGACAGCGTTTACGTGAGAGATTTATACTTGATCAGGCTCAAGACTTAAAAGAGGTCACGGTAAGCTCCATGGATGAAAAATTTCTGCGCAGTATTATGGACAGTATTGAGATTAACATAGCTGATATGGAATTTGGTGTTAAGGAACTCAGTGAGCAGGTCTATATGAGTCGCTCCCAACTCTTCAGAAAGCTCACGGCTCTGACCAATTTAAGTCCCACAGATTTCATTAGAACTCAACGATTAAAACGTGCTGCCAGCCTCCTGGAACAGCATTCAGGGAATGTGACTGAAATCGCCTACATGGTGGGCTTCCAGAATCCTGCCCATTTTGCCACCAGTTTCAAGAAAGAATTTGGGGTCTCCCCCTCCAAGTATAGTCCTGGATCATAAGAAATTTGGACAATTCATCCTTCGACTCCGCTAGGGATGATGCCAGGAGGTTTAGTACCCAACCCACACAGGCCCAGTATGACATTCTACATATCATACCAGGCCATTTGTAGCGTGCGTCTATATAGAGCGGAGGACTCTAATTATTTTAATAACAGCATTTTTCTGGTCTGGGTGAACTCTCCTGCATGGATTACATATAGGAACATCCCGGTACTCACCTGGTGACCCAACTTATCTTTACCATCCCATTGAACGGACCCATACCCCGCAGCCTGATTTTCTGAAACCAGGGTAGCTACTATCTGACCCAGAACATCGTACACAATGATCTGCACATCCGATTGATGAGGCAGCTCATACCTGATTGTTGTACTTGGGTTGAAGGGATTGGGGTAGTTCTGGTCCAGAGAAAACTTTAGGGGTAATTGATGCTCCAAGCTGATGGATACTGTGCTATATGGCGACTCAAAGCAACCCATGTCCACTTCTCCACCTTGATATGTAGAATCAGGAATATTAACAATGGTATCTCCAGCCCAGACAAAGAAGCTTGTGCCTGTATTAATACAGGGGGATCCTTCCTGAAGTGAATAGTCTCCATTTTCTTGGTCGACAAACAGGGGATCAATGTTGGTATTCCCTTCTGACCAATCGATGGTATAATAACCACCATCAAATATTCCCCCGAGCGAACCTCCTTCAAGAGCACTATGCGCAACTAACAATGAACCTGGGTCACCAACCCCTAGAAAGGAAATTGTTCCATTTGAATTATTCCAGGCAATCGAGTTGGTTAACATTGGGTGGGCAGAACCGGCTATGCGAAGACCATATCGACCATTATCTGCTATGGTTATTGAGGTCAGGATTGGATTGGATTCTGCACAGCTGACTCCATGATCGGCATTGCCTGCTATAATTACTCTATCCAAAAGGGAGTTTGGGGAGGCATTTAAGGCTATGCCATCCGCTCCATTATTCAAGATACTCGCATTGGTGAGGATTAACTCTGACCAGGAGCAAAATATTCCACTTGAGATATTCTCATTGATATCCAAACTGTCCATTCTCACCGACGAACCATTCGTAATTCCGATACCAACCCCCTGATTAGCTGAGATTGTTACATGTTTTATCTCTGGTCGTGATTGATCTCGAATAATTAGTCCACTGGCAGAATTATCATGAATATTGAGATGCTCCATTTGAGGATTAGAACTTTCACAGAGTATCCCGGTTCCAGAATTATCATGAATTGTGAGATTCTTGAGTCTTGGGCTTGAATTCTGACACAATATCCCCTGTCCTTGCCCACCAGTAATTGTCATATTTGAAACCTGCTCATCATTCATATCACCAATTGAGATTACATTTGATGATAGCTCTCCATCCAGAACGACACCTAATTCTGATTCGCCTACCAGTGAAATGTGAGCCCGTAAATAGACCGGGAAAAATTCCCCCGTGCTACTGGGACTGTAAACACCATCCGCTAGGAAAATAGTACGTGGTTGTTCACTCGTTCCCAATATACGTTCACCTGCGTGCATAATGGTCTTCAGGGGTGTTTCTGGCGTCATACCATCATTGGCATCATCACCGCTAGGTGACACATAAAAATCTGCATCGATCTGTTCATAGACAAAATTGAGTACATCAAAGGTGAAATATGCCAGAGGTGATGCATGATACTCATTGGGTTGTAGTACTGTAAATGTATCAACAATCACCTCAATTGGACTCGTAGTAAAGATGTCTGAGCCAATACGTTGGTTCAGTGAAACGTTGTAGTAAATGTTGCTCCTCTCCTCTCCGGAAAAGGTGATTGACGAATTTTGATATGAATATATCCCTCCCCCAAACCCAGTAGCAATATTATGAGATATAGTGACATTTTCCAGGATTGGTTGAGAGGCAGTGCAGTGCATTCCGGCACCAGTGAAGGCACTATTCCTAGATATTCTAACAGTATTTAGAGTGGGGCCCGATTCAATACAACGTAATCCACCATCCGCATTATTCATAATGTTTACATTTTGCAGAGATGGGCTGGAATCCTCTAAGCGGATCCCAATGCCAGAATTGCCAGTGATTGAGACATCTATGATAGTGGGATGCGATTCGGCACACCATAGTCCAGTCATTGTGTTCTGCAAAATATCTACATTTTGCAGAACAGCACTGGAACGTTCCAGGTAGATCCCAATACCAGAATTGTCACTGATTGTGACATCTTGAAGAATGGGATTTGAGCGAACGCTATACATCCCCGCTGCACCAATATACTCTGCTCCTGTTTGAACATTTTCAGTGATGGATACGCCGCTTAGCAGCACATCTGAGCTGTCACAATAGATGCCTGCTCCATATCTGGCCGAATTGTCGGTGATACTTACACTTGAAATTTCCGGGTCCGAAAAAGCCACATAGATTCCTCCTCCGCTCCCTTGAAATATAAGTCCTCCCGTAATAGTCATATTTGAAATGAAACAGTGAGGAGCATTGACAACACTCATCACACGACTTGACCCCTCAGCATCTAATATCACTTGATCCTGGGATTGTCCCGCAATGGTCATATAGCTGGTCAACTCAAGGGGAAACATTTCACCGTTTGTAGAGGGGGAGTAGGTACCATCAGCCAGATGTATAGTGGCTGAATTCAGACTATCTGCGGATATTCTAGCCAGGGCTTCCCGGACGGTCTTCAAGGGTGCGGACTCACTCCCATCAGTACCCCAATCTCCCGTAGGGCTTATGTAAACCTCCCCATCGAGGGGACTTGGATCTGGTGTCACAAACATAGTCTCTGAGACTACCATATTAAGAAAACCAGGGATTTCTCCTCCCATTCCACCAGCCCGGAGTTTATCGTCACCAACTCTGTATGTAAGTTCATGAAACCCGAACTGGGTGCCTGAGATCATTGAGGGTGTAACATGCACTGTATCGGCATAAATGTAATCCGTTGTGTCGGCGGCTCTTGCTCCCCACCAATATTCATCGGGATCACAGGGCCAAAGTACATTTACGCTATCGGTGATGATCGAATCAAAAACGAAAAAGCCATTTACACTCCCATCAAATGGGACTGAATCAATTACGGTCCAGCCGATGGGAAGTTTAACTGCAAAATTTGGTACAACATTTTCAATCAATGTTGAATCGAGTGTCACAGTGATGGTTGATGTAAAGGAGCTGTTGGTGGCAACCAGATCTGGTTGCTCCAAACTCTGGATGGTTGGGCACCCAACAAAAAGTGTTGAAACGATTGCAATAAGTAGGCTTGATTTAAAACATTCCAGCTTCATGGATATGTCTCCTCGGTTTCATTAAATACTGGTAAAAGTTAATTCTGTGTGGAGAATGCACATCTTTACTAAATCTTTACATTGGCATTTTTTTTAGATTTCAAATTATTTCCCTAAAAATTATCTCAGCTAAAATCGGAGCCGGGCACCCATCGATGACAGAGTCGCCCGGCTACCGTTTGGTTTCCCCCCAAGCCCTCTATTTCAATAGAAGCATTTTCCGGGTCTGAGAAAAATGACCAGCTTGAATTTTGTATAGATACATTCCGGCACTCACCTGATTACCTGACTTGTTGGTCCCATTCCAGATGATCGATTTGCAGCCAGTAGTTTGGACTTCTGAAACCAATGTCGCGACCTCCTGTCCAAGGATGTCATAGATGACAATACTCACCTCTGACTGGACAGGTAATTCATAATTGATCGTTGTAGATGGGTTGAAAGGGTTGGGATAATTTTGTGCCAGAGAATATGCTATCGGCAGTTGATTTGCATTACTTGTTGCCACAGCTGGGACATATTCCCAGGCACCCATATCTGGGGCAACGCCATGGTAATCGTCTGCACTCAGGTTTACTAATGTATCACCGTTCAAGACGTAGAATTCGGTACCGGCGTCTATGCAGGGTGATGTCTCGAGCAATGTAAAATCACCGGCAAGAGGTTCACTGAATAATGGATCTAAACTCAGATTTCCTTCCAACCAGTTTACTCGACCTACTCCCTGCCAAATATCATCAGCTCCATCCTGAACATTTGAATAAGCAATGTGAGTCGTGTCTGGTAAATAAGCTGTGACCCCTCCCTGGGCAATTTGCCAGCTACTATTGCCCCAGAAAACCGAGTTTATGAATACAGGGGTGTTGGCGTGTGACATTTGAACGCCGCCGGCTTCAGTGTCACAACTATTATTGGCAACCGTTACGTTGTTAAACAGGGGAGCACAGTGATCAAAGAGCATCACGCCACCACCATATAATACTGACGAATTGCCATGGATTGTGACTGATTCAATTACAGGATTTGAGTTAAAACCCATTGAGAGACCACCACCTGCAAAACCGGACTGATTATCTGTGATAATTATATCACTGAGTGTGGGATGAGAATTGTAAGTAATGCTAATTCCCCCGCCACCATTCATCTCGTCATCAGGTATTGAGTTCCCGCTGATAATCAGGTTTTTCAGGATTGGGGATGAATTATCCGAGACAATGATTCCTCCTCCATAAATATTTCCATTGTGAAAAGTGCCATTGCCGTTGGTGATGGTGAAACCATCCAGAACTGCCGCTTCTGTTTCACCGCCTATCATGAGAACCGTGCTCCCATTTTGATTACCATCAATGATGGTCACTTCACGTCCTTCAACCGAGCGTACAACCACATCTTTACCGTTAAAATTGATGTTCTCAACATAGGTTCCAGCTGCCACCAAGATTGTGTCACCCCCCCAAGCCCCGTTGATTGCAGATTGAATCGTCGAGGAATCCGCCGGGACATGGACAATGTTTATATGCACTGATAACTCAAAGCTTTCACTTTCAGACACGCCACAATGCATGATGCCAGCAAGATCGGCCACGGTGGCCACAGTGGCTTTAACCACATTGCTCATGAAATTGAAATCAAGAGAGCCAACCGTATCGTTTGCAGTATGATAATTGGGGTTTCTGAAGTTCCCCCCATTAGTTATAAATAATGCTTGATATCCTGCATCCCAGAAAGGCGCATGATCACTCCTCCTCAAATCGGGAGCTATTTCACCATTTCCTGTCACAGAACCTGAAAGCACTCTAAATTCGGGAACATAAAGAGCAGCGTGGTTGTCAAATTCATTTTTCAGAAAGTTTGAATTTTCATTGGCAAAATTGAACAGAAAATCACCTCGATGGTCGTACGCGGCGGAGCTATCAACCATATCTGGGAAAAGAAGTTCAAAGCCTTCTGGAAAAGTTTGGCTACCTGGCTCATCGCTGGCGTAACCAATCATTTCAAAATTAAACACACCTTCAATTTGCTCATAGGGTAGCAGAGCCTCAGAAACAAAACGACTGCTTCCTATCAATCCTGGGGGCCAGGGCTCCTCCAGATCAAAACCAATAAACTTGATGGTATGATTAAAATTGTAGGCAGATAATACCCGTATGGCCTCCAACATACCAACCACAGCAGATCCATTGTCGTCAGCACCTGGTGAACCAATTACGGTATCAAAATGTCCATCTACGATGTAGACAATTTCTTCATCAGCCTGACCAGACTTTCTACCAATAAGATTCACCGCCTCATAGGCGCCATACATGAATTCGTGTCTGGATTCCTGTAAATTATACTCTGCGAACCTGGATGAGATTAAGGCCTTCGTCTCTTCAAGTTTGGCGATCCCACTCGTCCTGTGTCTGACCCCTTCTATTTGAGTCAAATCATTAAATAAATTCAGACTGTCTACTTCAGCAACGAGATCTGCAATGTCAATTTCGTAAAAATCATCTGCTACAATTTTGGCTCTGAAAGTCCGGGTGAGATCAGTCTGATAATACCATAGGATTTGTTTGTCATTGCCGGAGGTAATTGGATAGCCCACATCACCAGATACAGAATCACCTGCAAAGAGGTAAGTAAGACCATCATCATTTGAAATTTTCAGAGCGACTGACATCTCGTCATCTTCATCATCCCACAAATCGTAACTAATGGTCACCAATCCATTTTGGTTGTCAACAAGTGTGTTGAGATTGGTAATAACAGGCGTATTGTTTTGAGCCCAGATCTGACCGACCACAAATAAGATTAACAGTGTCATTCGATTCATCTTTCCCTCCTTATGGGTTTTCTGCGATTGATTGACAGAAGGTAGCGAAAGCCGACGGCACGCGACTACCAAGGAGGTTGCAAAGATGTTTCTCAGGGTTGCATCATTACCTCACCCCCCGATGATTAGGAGGTTAATCGGAATAACTGTGAGGAGGATGAGCTGGGGGCTAAAGGCCCAGAAACTGTATGGAAACACCACACAGCAGAATGGTCACGCCGGCGATGGCATGGGTAAACCGCTCCAGCTTTTTCATGGGGATCATTTTAAGTCCATAACTTGCACCAAGAACGATGACCAACATGGTTCCGATGGTCGCTATGGCGAATACAAGAGTTACCAGAACCAAGCCGATCGTGCTCCCTTCGGAGGCTGGGTACATAAGAAGAGGGATCAAGGATTCACAGGGACCAAATACAAAAATGATGAAAAGTGCCCAGGGTGAAAACAAGGCCTTGCCTTTAACCTTGTGAACATGACCATGCTCATCAACATGACCATGAAAATGCTCATGTTCTCCATCATCATGATGATGAATATGCGTATGGGGGCGATTCTTTAGCGCGTGCATGACACCCCAGCCTGTATATAATAACCCAAGAATTATTAGACCCCAGGCAGCCAGATCACCCCGGAATGATTCAAAGGTCTCCAGCTTCGCCAGAGCCAACCCCAGAGAGACGCCGAGGAGTCCAAGTATGATGGAACCGGCCACGTGTCCCACTCCACAAATAAAAGTGATTACGGCTGTTTTAATTAAACTCCATTGGCCGGATTTCGACATAGCCACAAAAGGTAAATAGTGATCGGGACCCAATACGGTGTGGACAAAACCAATCGTCGCCGCTGCAGTAACCAAGCTTGACATATCATTTTCCATTTAGCAATAGCTCCTTTTCGCGAGTATTAAGATAGTAAGCGTAGATGCAATTCCAATCTGGCAATTCTTGTCACTGCAAATTAGAAAAATTTTATTGAGAGGTAGGTGATAGGTTTTTTGTGAACTTGTTCTCTTATAGCCAGGGAGTATCAGGTTACTTTGAAACTTTCACGTTCCTTGGGGGCTACACATCTGGTTTTCGAATTCCACTCTGCCAGAAGGTCTTGCGCAGTTTTCAGTTTGGCTTCAATATCATCATCGCTTTGATCAGGATCATGGTGAATCAGGTGTAATTCTTTGACTTCTGCATCATGAGCAAGTTTAGTGACTTGAGATACGGCGGAATGACCCCATTTGCTTTTCCTAAGGTATTCCTCATCGGTATAAGTAGCATCTGTAATGAGAATGTCAGTAGCATGTATAAATGTTGTCAGTTTATCCCAGTAATTTGAGTTGTATTCCCTGGATCCTTCTGGAAACAACTCATTGTCTGTAATATAGCAAATCGATCGATTCTTGTATTCCATACGGTATCCAAGGCAAATCCCCGGATGGGAAAGCAACATGGTTTTAACCAGGATATCATTAACTCTGAATTCCTCTTCTTTGAGATCACGGAAATATGTCCTGGCAGCAAATTCCTTAATCCTGATGGGAAAATAAACACCATCCATCTGGGCTGAGATCAACTCACGCATGCTAACGTGCCCATGTGACGCACCAAAAATTTCAAATTCATTCCCAGGAATATATAGCGGAACAAAAAATGGGAGTGCATTGATATGATCCCAATGAGGGTGTGAAATGAGGATTTTAGCGTGGAGACCTTCAATCTGTTGATTCATCAAATGATCAGATAGTTGCTTAATCCCGGATCCAGCATCAAGGATAAACAGGTTATCCTTGGGAAATTGGATAGTGGTGCAAATTGTATTGCCACCATAGAGTAATGACTTCTCACCTGGGACAGGCAGTGTGCCACGAACGCCCCAGTATGTTACTTCGACTTTTTCTTCGACAATGTCCTGCAGTTTTTGGATAAATTCATCAGTGATAAGGGGTTTAGTCAGATAACCATCTGCCCCAAAAGAAAAGGCACGCTGCTGGTCCTGCTCATAAGACTTTCCGGAAAAGATCACTATTTTTAGATTTTCCAGGTCTGTCTCTTTGCGTAGGAGACGGGTCAAATCCAGGCCATCCATTTCAGGCATCATCAAATCGAGGATTGCCAGATCAGGCTTATCTTCTATGATTTCTCCTAAGGCCTTTTTACTGGAAGTGCTGGTTTTAACCTTGGCACCAAAATCCTCAAGTAAAGCTTTTACGACTAGTAGCACATCAGCGTCGTCATCAACCACATGAATATTTAAATTTTTTAGAACAGACATTGGTTCAACTTAATTTTATTGTTAATTAAGAACCAGTAATTTATACAGATTTGAGCTTTGAAAGTTAGATAATTGTATTGAACCATCAACAGAGAATATGGCCCCAGCCTTAAGACTTGACGCAGAGAGGTCAGTGGGTATCTTTAAATCTTCAATGTAGAATTTATCTGACGCTGGAACCCTATTTCACTATATGAGCGTCCTCATCAAAAAAACCTGATTGGAATAAAAATGATTGATCATATCGCCACATTTGCACTTATCCTTGGCTTGGAGTTAGTATTAGGAATAGATAATATTCTGGTCATTTCCATTATGGTTGGACGTATTGAGGAAGCTCGACGCGAACGAGCAAGATATCTCGGTCTTCTTTTTGCCCTCGTCCTCCGAATAGCTATATTGGCATTGCTCCTCGCCATTACTGGTATCAAACAATCCATTGTCTTTGGCCTATCTGTCCGCGATCTAATCATGCTGGCGGGTGGCATGTTTCTGCTATGGAAAGCCATCAAGGAGATTCATCATACTGTAGAAATAATTGAAGATGGTGAGCATTCAATATCAGCGGGATCGGCAAATTTTGCCAAAGCGATCAGGGATATCGTTCTGCTCGATATCGTTTTCTCCCTGGATTCTGTTATTACAGCCATTGGACTCACACGAGAAATATGGGTAATCATTCCAGCTGTTATTGTATCATTCCTGGCGATTTTAGCCTTTGCCAAACCCATCGGTGAATTCATTCTAGCCCGACCTTCCCTTAAGATTTTGGCACTCTCATTTCTGGTTACCATTGGAGTGACGCTGTTTATTGAAGGTCTGCACCAGCATGTTCCCAGAACCTTGATATATCTCCCCATGGGATTTGCCATTGTGGTTGAAATGCTGCAGATGCGTTTTGAACAGAACAGAAAAAATAAAGCCCTAAAAGCTAGCGAAGTAAGCTGAGCCCAACCAGATTTCCGTGACCAACACTCCTGTCAAATCACCTTTTCATATCCTGGCTAAACCTGTTGGTCCGGCCTGCAACATGAGCTGCGACTACTGTTTTTATCTGGAGAAAGAGTCCCTGTTTCCTAGCGAAGCTACTTTCAAAATGGAGCCTGATGTTCTGGAATCATTTATTATTCAATATATTGAATCCCAGCCCACCAACGCCGCCCAATTCACCTGGCAGGGCGGTGAACCCACCTTACTTGGTATCCCCTATTTTGAGGAAATTGTTAAATTACAGCAGAAACACTCCGGGGATAAACAGATCACCAATGCCATTCAGACCAATGGTATCCTTCTGGATGAGGACTGGGGTCAATTCCTGTTTGAAAACAACTTTCTCGTCGGTATTTCCATCGATGGACCCAAGGCATTACATGATCAGTATCGAATAGGCCACGATGACAATGGTACGTTTGAAAAGGTTATGATAGGACTCGAAATCCTAAAAAAGTATAAGATTGAATTTAACACACTCACGGTAGTGAACCGGGGCAATCAGAGTGAGGCCATTGTCATCTATAATTTCCTGAAATCCATTGGTAGTGGGTATTGGCAGTTTATTCCCGCCGTTGAGCGAGCAAGACCAAATGGATCATTGGCAGCACCCCATGAAGCGGACAATCTTGATATGGCTGAGTGGTCCGTAGAGCCTGAAGCCTATGGTCAATTTTTAAGCGAGATATTTCAGCGTTGGGTCCGTGAGGATGTCGGTAGCATCTTTGTGCAGCAGTTTGAAGCCGCCTTGGCTAATGAGATGGGCAGACCTGCCGGCGTTTGTGTCTGGAATGCTAATTGTGGGCAGGCACTGGCAGTCGAGCATAATGGGGACTTATACTCATGTGATCATTATGTCTTTCCAGAATATCGATTAGGAAACATTCTTGAATTTCCAATCCTGAGTCTGGTTCATTCTACAGCTCAGCAAGAATTTGGAAAAGATAAATTTAATGGCTTACCTCAAATATGCAGGGATTGCGAGGTACTCTACCTCTGTCATGGGGAGTGTCCCAAACATCGCTTTGTAGAGGGACCCAATGGGGAACAAGGACACAATTATCTGTGCTCGGGGTACAAACAGTTTTTCTCATCAATTCGACCAGAATTGGGGGTTTTTAAGGAAATCCTTGAGCTGGGTCAACCTGCCACAAATATTGTGGCATGGATGCAGGAAAAAGACCAGGGTTTTCCCAACATCGAGGTTGAATTATCAGAGACCTGTCCTTGCGGGAGTAGCCTTGCTTTCAAGGATTGTTGTTTCATCAAACGCAATAATATTTAGAAGATTAATATTCATCGACTGTAGGTTGTTGCATACTTTTCAGACCCTGCTCTTTGATCAGACTGGGGCATCAGCATAATTTTTCTGTTCTAGACTTGTTTCTTAACCTTTTTTGTCATCTTCCCCTCTAACAGGAGAAAATATTATTTGAAAAGGAACTTAAAGCTCATGATAAAACTAGTCAATCTGATATTAATTAGCACACTCACCGTCTCAGCCCAATCCTATAAGGTTGTGGATACCGGGCAAACCATCTTCTATAATAATCAGGATGAGATTGCAGCCCCAGCAATGGGCACCGCATTTTATGGTCAGGATGCTTCCATTGACGGGCATCAACCTGACTACACGGACAATGGGGACGGTACCGTCACAGATAATGTCACTGGACTCATGTGGCAGCAAAGTACGGACATAAATGGTGACGGCGTTGCTAATATAGCAGACAAGATGAGTCAGACCGAAGCGCTGGCAGGAGCTGATACCTTTAGTCTGGCAGGCTACTCAGATTGGCGCTTACCCACCATCAAGGAAGCATATTCACTTTTCATGTTCTCTGGTGAGGACCCCAGTGGATATAGTGGTACAGATACTGAAAATCTAATCCCTTTTGTGAACACAGATTTCTTTGATGTGGCCTATGGTGATGTTGATGCCGGTGAACGCATTATCGATGGGCAGTATGCCAGCTCAACTGTGTATGTGAGCACGACCATGAATGGGGATGCTACCATGTTCGGAGTCAATTTCGTAGATGGCCGCATTAAAGGCTATCCCATGGGTCCCATGCCTGGTCAAACCGAGGATAAGCAATTCTATGTGTTGTATGTCCGCGGCAATGAAGCCTATGGCGTCAATGATTTTGTAGAGAATGGCGATAGTACGGTGAGTGATCTGGCTACCGGCCTCATGTGGATGCAGGATGATAGTCAGGTCGGGATGAATTGGGAGGCAGCCCTTGCGTATGCACAGACAAAAAATGCCGAGATTCATCTTGGCTACGATGACTGGCGGGTGCCGAATAGCAAGGAATTGCAGAGTATCCTGGATTATACTCGTTCGCCAGCAACCACCAATTCTGCTGCCATTGATCCTGTATTTTTCAGTACGTCTATCATAGATGAGGGTGGAGAGAACGATTATCCCTTTTACTGGTCCAGCTCAACCCATGTAAACATGAACAATGGTGCCTGGGGAGCCTATGTGTGCTTTGGTGAAGCACTGGGCTTCATGGCTGCTCCCTTCCCCCCTTTTGATGTCACGCTTTTGGATGTCCATGGCGCCGGCTCTCAGCGCAGTGATCCAAAAACGGGTGATGCAGATGATTATCCCCAGGGACATGGTCCTCAGGGCGATGTGGTGAGAATTGATAATTTTGTAAGGTTGGTTCGTGATATCCAGAGTTCGACAGGTCTGAACGACGACCCAGAAGCGCAGTCTCCGAAGTCATTTTCTCTGAAGCAAAATTACCCCAATCCATTTAATCCCTCAACCACGCTAGAATATAGCCTACCAGTTGGCGCTCAAGTTGAGATCAGGGTCTATAATATGTTGGGAGAGAAAGTCGCAACTCTTGTCAACGAATATCAGGAGGCTGGGACACATAGCCAGGTATTTAATCCTACAGAGCTCAGCAGTGGATCTTACTTCTATGTATTTGATTCAGATGGATATCGGGAAGTAGGACGAATGCTATTGCTAAAATAAATCTCAAGTCAGATAATGGAAGAATAGAATGTTTTCGGTGAAGACTCTATTCTTCCATTATCATTAACTCCCCACTTGATTATGCAGACTTCGATTTAGCCTTCCAGATTTCATAAGCCAGTAGGACGAGACCAGCAAGAATAACCCAATCCCCAAGAACGGAGTATATCGTTCTTTTTCCATTTTTGGGGACACTGGATACTAGAATTTTTTCATCTGAATTGAAATCGCTTAGTTGACCAATGACGCGCCCATATGGATCTACTGTGGCTGAAAGCCCCCAACGGGTAGATCGTATCATACTAAAGCCACCTTCAATGGCACGCATGCCTGCCATTTGTGTATGAATAGGGTCAATTCCCCGCCAATCTGATGATGGGACGGCTACCACGTCAGCCCCCATTTTTGATATTTCACGAGCGAGTGCAGGAAAATCCAGATCATAGCAGATGGCTCCTCCCAGGGAAACATCATCCATCTGGAACAAGGTGTGTGGTTCAACCCCTTTGGTACAAGGCTCCCCTGGAACAGGTTCGTGCTTAAGATAGGTGCTCTGAATAGAACCTTCTGAATCAATGATGATGTATTTGTTTTCATAGAAGAATGGTTCGGTACTCAGAAGAATGACATAGCTAACCATCGCCGTGATATTCAGGGAGTCAGTGAGCTGTGCGACCTGTGATTGGAAACCGGCCTCTTCATCTGGCAGGAGACCAGTTGCACCTTCAGTCCAAACAACCAGCTTTGAACCAGCATCACTGGCTTTACGCATTCGGTCAAATATTTTTAGGCGGTTCTGCCTGCGTATTTCTGATGAAGGCAACTCAGGCCCACCAATGGTGGAGTTTGTGCCCACGGTTGCAACGGATAGACTGGCATATTCACTATTGTCAGCCCAGGTCAGTCTTGCAGTCCCAAAGATGCTCAATAACACGATTGGAATAGCAATTCTCGCCAGATGTGTTTTTGCGAATCCGTTTCTGATACCATCATACATCTGATAGCTAATGAAGTAGATTCCAAAAGACAATAACCATATTCCACCGATGGAAAGTATTTGGAGCCAAACGATGTTATTGATCTGTGTATAGGCTGCAGAGCCCCATGATCCGAAGGGGGTAAGGCTTGACTGGAGCCATTCACCCATTACCATAAGTGTGGGAAACACCCAGTGTGCTTTTTTACTATTTCGGAATGATGTAAATGCCAGATAGGAGGCAAATCTGGTTGTCGCCAGCGGCAGTCCGTATCCAAAAGCAATAAACCATGGCAGTGGGGCAGTCACTATTTTCAGGGTGGTCAGAGTCCACCCTAAAATCAGGAAGGTAAAGAGCAGCGCTTTAGATCGCCAGCCACTTGTCCGATCGAGATAAAAAAGAACGGGGATTGCCTCTAAAAAGATGAGGATTCCAAATCCGAATCTCATATGGGTGGCTGCTGTGATGGCAGCGGCCAGGATGAGCAGGTATATAGGTTTAATAGTTTTCATTGTTTTTCCTAACGTTATATGTTTATTGAACACTGTTTGGTTTTGGTAAAAATTTTTAGCTGCTAAAGCTGTTCACGAAACGCGATAGCATACGAGTCTCCATAGATTCAAAGTCAGCATCATATCCTTTTAAATGGGTGAGTTGCATCATGACATGACCATGAAGGAATACCCAATACGTGTAGCATATTTCCTCCACCCCTACATCTTTAGCGAGAATAAGCTGTCCAGACTCCACCAGTTCAGACACCAGATTGAATAGAACCATATAAGCTGAAGTTTCAGGTAATGCTTCATTTTCGCTTCTTCTCCCTGAGGAAAAGGAAGTAAACAGGAGCAGGTAATCTTCTGGTTGATTTTTCGCAAATGCAATATACCGGGATCCAAGTGCAATCAGATCATTGAGGGTATTCCCATCATGGATAAGAGACTCCCGCATTTCTTTTTCAATTTGGAGAGCGATGGTTTTCAGGATGTCTTCTTTATTTGAAAAATATTCATATAGAGCGGCTGGACTATAATCGCAAATTGCGGCAAGTCCTCTTAGTGAAAAATTTTCAACGCCATTTTTCCTGATCAGCTTTTTTGCCTCAATCAGGATATAGCGTCTATTTTTTTCATGACGTCGTTGTCTTGTTGTTTTATTTTCATTTCCTAACATCGGGTATATACTAAACACTGTTCGGTGTATGTCCAAACACTTTTTCCTGTATTTCTACAAATAATTACGGAAACATTCTAGGTCTTTGCGCTTCGGATCTTGCTAACCAACAGGGAGATTCCTGCAACAATCATCCATAGCAGAAGAGTGTATAATAGAATAACTCTAGTGATGTAGCCTCCACTTATGGTAAAAATAACCATATTGGATAAGGTGGGGATGCTGGAGGAAGCCATCAAAAAGACCAGAGTTGGGATAATATCCAGAACAGCAATGGCAATAGCCACCAGTGGGAATATAAAAGAAGATTTAGCCAGACGGGAACCTTCAGGTAACTGACGAGCTAGCATCAAGCTTAATGAAAAAAAGGTGAGCATAAAACCAACCATGGAAATGAGATTCAGGTTAAAGGTCCACAGAAAGACTTCCATTTGACCCAGATCCTCTAACTTCAGGAAGAATACTTTAAAGGTTGAGGCATCAAAAGAAAGCCAGACCTCGTTAAACTCAGTAGTATCAATTCCCATTTTTCCAAATAATTGGAAGATATAGGTGTAAACTGGAATGAAAATGAGTAAACCGAGAATAAGTATATTTCGATTTAACTTTTTTGCTGGATTGTTCTTCAGATACGCAAGCATAAATTCCCTTCCCACATCAATTAGAGATCAAATTTTAACATCTGGACAATCTAAGTATTTATCTGTATTCTGTGATATATATTCTTCGTTGAATCCTGTGATTGGCTATGAAGGACCTGACATATCTGAATTCATTATCATCACTGGTAGTAGACATTCACATGAATTAATTCCCCTGTGAAAGGGGGCAAATTTTGGGACTTGATATGCAGGAAATCGATTTATACCCTCCACTAAAAGCTTACCTGGAAAACCAGGGTTATGAAGTAAAAAGCGAGATCCTTAATTGCGATGTCGTGGCGCTTCGCGAAGATGAAATTGCAATCATCGTTGAGCTCAAGCTATCATTGAATCTTACCATTCTGCTTCAGGCCGTGGATCGGCTAAAAATCTCCAATACTATCTACATCGGTGTTCCTAAGGGATTAGCAGTCCTAAAGAAGCGGCGCAAACAGATAGTGAAACTCATGCGTATGCTGGGTCTCGGTCTCATAGTGATTGATCCAAAATCCAGGATTGGAAATGTGGATGTCCTCTGTGATCCAGGTGAGTACAAACCGCGACAGGTTAAAAAACAGACCCAGCGGTTGTTGAGAGAATTCCAGGAGCGTGTGGGCGATCCCAACAGAGGTGGGAGCAGTATGCAACGGGGTATCATGACAGCTTATCGGCAAAAAGCCATTGCCATCGCTGGATATCTTCTGGAGTATGGTGCAACCAAGGCGGCGGTCATAGCCAAAGTATTGGAAGAGCCCAAAACTCGCAGCATTCTGTATGATAATGTCTATGGTTGGTTCGATCGCCTCGGACAAGGTGTGTACACACTTTCGCCTAGAGGGGAAACAGAATTGCCAGATTGGAAATCAAGAAACCAATGATTCTCTTGAAAGATTCCAATTATTACTTGCTGTTTATCATTGATTGTGCTTGGGCTTTATTGTAGATTCCCCCGAATAAAGGGGGTTATATGTACAAGAAAATATTACTACTTACCACTCTCTTAGCACTCATTCTTGCCTCACCGTCCTGTGCTCAGGACTCTCTCTATACAACTATTTCAGATGATACATTAAAAATTCATCATGATGGGACAGAGCGCAATTGTGCTGCGCTATTTACCTGGGATGTCAATATTGTAGACAACCTCATTACCCTAACCGAGGTCGATACAGGTGATCAGGCCTGGTGTATGTGCTACTTTGATCTCGAAGTAGGTCTGACAGGCTTAGATCCAGGGGCTTATCAGATTGATGTGTGGAGTAATGATATTGGATCGGATCCTATTTTTCATGGATCACTCAACCAGGACTGGGGAAATCTTTCAACTACAGGACAAACAGAATCTGAGTGTCTCAATATGCGTGATGATACTTCCTTTGTAGAATTGTCTGTCAATGGAGATACATTGAACCTGTTCTGGAACACGCCAATGCTCAATTGTATTTTTATGCCGGTCTGGAGTGGCTGGCTGGAGGCAGATACATTTCACGTGACCATGATAGATACAGGACCACCGGTAGATTGTATCTGTCCCTTTGAGGTTGAGGTTTCATTTGCTTCATTTGCACCTGGGACTTACACCCTTGATTTTTGGTATGGGGAATACGGCTATCCGCAATTCGACATTTCTGGTCTACGAGATGGTCTGTCAATCTCAGACGATTATCAGAGTCCATGTTATAACGTCACTGCTATTCATGAGGAGCTGGATGAACAGACACCCAATAGAGCTTTAATGGATATTGAAGCCTACCCCAACCCCTTTAACTCACAGACAATGATTACTTATCGAGTTCTTGATATGGTTGATCTGGATATTCAAATCTACAACCTTGAGGGTGGTCTGGTACAGACATTAGCCCAGCCTGCTCCGGCTCAACCAGGTTATTATAATATTTCCTGGACCGGGAATGATTCTAAAGGGCGACCTGTTAGCTCAGGTGTGTATCTACTGGTATTCCACTATGGTTCAGTTAGCTCCGTCGAGCGATTGCTGCTCCTGAAATAAAAATTGCCCCATCAACAGGACGGGGCAATGTCATTCAATCCAATAATTTAATATTCTCTGGGTGGGTTAGTCGATCTTGCCTCTTAGTGCATCTGTTGGATTCAGCTTTGCCAGCTTCCGTACTGGGAGATAGCTGGTTATGGTCACTGAGAATAGGGCGACGATGATAGTTCCGAGGATCAATCCCACTGAATATTCAGGGAATAGGGTCTGTGGAAAGGCCATTCCCAGTGAATCTACATCCATTGGCATGGTCAGACCGACCCAGTTATTCCAGACCAGCAGTGGTGTTCCATAAAGCGTAGCTAGGATGACTGCAAAAAGCCCATATAATGAGCCCTCAAGCGTGAAGAGTTTGATGAGCATGGTTCGGGTCATACCCAGGGCTAACAGCGTGCCCATCTCTTTCTTCCTTCTCCAGATGGCCAGAACCTGTGTATCGAAGATCGCCAGCAATGCGAAGGCCATAAGAATACCGTACATGATACTGCCACCAGCATTCTCCATTTTCATCATTTCACGGAGGTCTGTGGTTAGTACATACAGGCTCATGTAGGTCCAGCTTGATTCTGGGATGTCTCCCCTGTAGGTTTTATCTACCACCAACATGGTCGCTTCATTCTCCAGTCGCGTTATTTCCTGAAGCACAGTCAGGTCAACCCAGATGTTTCCAATATCAATAGTTGAATTTTCCGTCATGAAGATGTGAACGACCTCGGCATCCCTGGCATCGTAGGTGCCCTGACCGTCACGCCACTGCATGGTGAACACATCACCATCACGGACATCGATGATCTCAGCCATCCGATGACCAACTGCAATGGGTATGTGTCCCTCAGTCGTTGTTGCCAGTGCTGAGGTCGAGACATTCATGACTGTTTGATGGGGATCCACCCCACGCAACAGGACATTTTTCATACGGCTATTCGGATAGATAGCACCCTGGAAAAGTAGCATCGGTGTCGCAGTTCCTGTCTCCATGAGTGGTGCATATACCTCTGGTATCCAGCTATGTGCAGTAGGAAGGGACAATGGATCATATGGGTCATACTTCTCACACCAGATCTGACCACTACCATAGTCTGTATCCACTGAGATATGGAGGCTCTGGGCCTCCATACCATTATACATTCCTTTGAGGTACACGATGGACAGGAAAGCCAGGGAGAGAACGAAAACGTTCAGCCAGGTCCTAATGCCCGCACCCAATAGATTTCGAAAAGCCAGCTTGAAAATGACGATAGTGACCCTCTAGACCGCTACTTCCTCAAAGCCGCTTTGGTAAAGAGGTGTTCCGGAATATCCTGATCGAACTTGATAGAGTCGATAATGAATTCCGTACCCTTCCCCTTCTTCAGCACGTCCTTAAAGATCATATGTTTGGGATACCAGCGATCTTGCACTTTAAAGACCTCTGTGATATCCGTTGTTTTGAGAAGCTTACCACTACGGGCGAAACGCTCTTCTCTGAGAGCGACCCATCTTTCTGAGTCAACCCAGACCTTGCGCTTGGCATAGGCCAGGTCGTCCTTCTTACCGATCAACTCTACTACATAAGCAGGTCGGTCACGGACTTGCTCCTCCCCAATGACTGTGCAGTCGTATGCTTCCTCCAGCTCATCAGCCTCGGTGAAGTCTTCATATGAAAGGTCAGATCCCATAACTGACTGCCGCAACATATGTCCAGCGATCTGGATGACTCGATTCGTGCTGGGAGAATAGATCCAGAGCTTATCCTCCAGTTTTAACATCTTGGTTCCCTTTTCACGGGGAGGTGAAAGATATTCGCTAAAGGATTTCTCATCACTAATCATGTAACCTCTGGAGGTAATGGTACGGCTACTGCGACGTCCATGGACGATCATGGTGGATTCGATCACCTGGTTCTCTGAGACCATGTTTCGGTCAATATGCTTCATGACCTCCAATCCATCCGGCCAATCTTGAGCCATGGCTGACTCAGGTGGAAACATCAGCAGCATGACGGCTGTGAGTATCAGTAATCTATATTTCATCATGTTTCTAATTCCTTGAATAATGAGGCGGTTTGCCGTTTATAAATGCCCCTTCCAGAGACCAACGCCCCTAGAAATGGTGCGATGATACCAGGTATAAAACCGACATAGAAACAGGCTGGAATTACCTTTCCTCGTATGACATCAGGATAGTAAATACCATTGCCTGTATCGGTAACACCCATACCGCTGATATCGAGTCCGTATTCCTGAAGCAGATATACAAAAAATACTCCCAGAGCGGTTCCCAATATGGTTCCGATGGTTCCGATCAGGGTTGCCTCTACCAACATGCTTCGGTAGACATGACCCTTGGCTTCACCAATGGCTAAACGTAAGCCAATCTCTCCATACCGCCGCAGACCATTCATCAGGCCAGAGTTCCAGAGCACGATGAACATGATGGCGATGAATACACCAGAAATGATAAAAATGAATGCACCTGCCCATTGCATCATGGCGGCAAATTCGTTGACATCTTCAAATCGGAACGCGATGGGAGAATAGGGATCTCCTTCCACACTCAGGTTGGTATTGATCCAATCTGTAACAATCTGAGCCCGTTCACCGGTATACTCGTCATCCTTGAAAAAGCCCAGTATTTCCGTACTGCCACCATTCATATTCAGAACCATGCGAGCTCCTTCAATGTCCGCAAAGATGGCTCCACCCTTATCCAGGGCAGCTACACCAAATACAACTGTACCGGCAACCCTGAAGTTCTGGAAAGACATGGACCCATTGATGGTGGATGTCATGAGGGTGACCATATCACCAATATCCAATCCGTAGGCATCAGCCATATTCTCTGAGATCACGATATCAAATGGATCTGTTGGTAATGAACCATTCCTGACCGATGATCGAATCTTTAGATAATCCAACTCTGTGCTTCCAGGTGTGATCAGGTCTGCAGCTTGCGCTGAAACCGTCGTTTGTGCACGGGTTTCGCCATTCTCATCGGGGATATCCAGAAGACCACCGAAGCGAGTGCGAGCTTTCCACATCATATCCGGGAACTGGTCCTCAAGCTGTACAATGATCTCTTCAGCATCATCCAGGGCCATATCCAGAGGCATCTGGGTGCGATCCTCGAAATATCCCTGTGATGTCACCTTCACATGTCCAGCATCCAGGTGAGCACTCATGCGGATCATATCAGGCATGACTCCACCGATATACCCAGCCATGAGCACGGTGATCGCCGTTCCAATGAACACCGTTAGAACGGGAAATAGACTTCTGGATCGGTCACGTAGAATTCCGTCTAATAGAAATTTGATCATGACATCTTCCCCCGCAGCGCATCTGTTGGTTTCAATTGCGCCAGTTTTCTTACTGGAATGTAGCTGGTAATTGTCACCGTTATCAATACGACGATGATGGTACCAAGAATCAGTCCAAGTGAATATTCTGGATAAAGGGTCTGAGGAAGCACCATACCGAAATTATCAATATCCATGGGCATGGTAAGACCGTTCATGTTATTCAGGTAGAGTAGTGGAGCACCATAGATCGTTGCCAGGATGGCAGCGAATATGCCGTACATACTGCCTTCCAAGGTAAAAAGCTTGATGAGTGCAAGCCTTGTCATGCCCAGCGCCATAAGCGTGCCCATTTCCTTCCGTCTTCTCCAGATGGATAAGACCTGGGTGTCAAATACAGCCAGGAGAGCAAGCGCCATGAGAACTCCATAGAAGATACTACCACCATTACTTTTCATTTCTACCATGGTGCGAATATCTAAAGTTAGATCAAAGAGACTGTGATAGGTCCAATTTGATTCCGGTAATTCTCCTGAATAGGATTTATCAACGACCATCATGGTTGCCTGATTCTCAAGACGTGTAATTTCCTGCAAAAGCGCTAGGTCCAGCCAGACACTACCAACATCGATGGTTGAATTGTCAGTTACCATAACGTGCACGACTTTAGCATCTCGGGCATCATAAGCCCCATTTCCATCACGCCATTGCATGGTAAAGATGTCGCCTTCATTGACATTGATACTCTTTGCCATACGCTGACCCAGAATGACCGGTAAATATCCATCAGCTTCCACATTGAGTTCAGAGGTTGGAATGTTCATCACGGTTTGTGCCTGATCAGCACCCCTCAGCATGACATTCTTCATTCGATTGTCTGGATATATGGCACCTTGATAGAGCATCACCGGTGTCATGACACCTGCTTCACGCAATGGATCCAGGACTGCTGGGATCACATCATGGGCGTCAGGAAGTGATAACGGGTCGTATGGATCGTAGATCTCGCACCAGTACTGACCACTTCCTTTATCTGTATCTTCGGAAATACGAATGGACTGATCCTGCATTCCGTTGTACATACCTTTGAGATAAACAATAGCCAGGAAGGCAATGGATAGCACAAAAATGTTGAGCCAGGTTCGGATACCTGCTCCTTTTAAGTTTCTATACGCTAATTTGAGGATGACCATTTTAAGTCCTCCTTTATTTGGTTTCGTCTTTCACCACTTCTCCATCTTCCAGGGAAATGATGCGTTTCATATACTGCATGACCTTTTCATCGTGGGTGGCAAAGAGGAACGTTGTGTCCAGTTCAGCATTGAGTTTTTCCATGGTTTCCAGAATGCGGTGAGAGTTCTTTGCATCCAGGTTAGCCGTGGGTTCATCTGCCAGAACCAGAGCCGGCTTTTTCACCATGGCCCTGGCGATGGCAACCCGTTGTGATTCACCACCTGAAAGTTGTGCTGGGCGCATTTCGGCCTTGTCTGTGAGTCCCACCCATTCAAGTGCATCCTCCACCATGGATCTTCTTTCATCTGATGATTTGCCCAGAAGGAGCAGGGGAAATTCAACATTTTCAGCCACGGTATAGACAGGCAAAAGGTTGTAGGTTTGGAAGATAAATCCAATGTGGAGATTCCTCAGATTAGCCGCCTGTTTATGCGAGAGGACCTCAATTTTGGAATCCAGTACAGTTACTGAACCGCTAGTTGGTATGTCCAGGGATCCAATGACATTCAAGAGCGTGGTTTTCCCAGAACCACTGGGACCCACCAACCCAGCAAATTCGCCTCTTTCGATCTCCAGATTCACATTCTTAAGTGCCACAAACTCACGATCCGCCACTGGATAGGCTTTCACAAGATCATGGGTGTGGATAAGTTTTGCTTCAGTCATTTTCGACTCCTATTTAATTTCCAGTCTAGTGGTTATAGGCCACTATCAGTTGTATTCCTTTTCCAGAAAAATTTGAATTAAGACTCTCATCTGAGCCCTGTGTAGTGCTTGCGTCTGTATAAAACGCCCCCAACGTGAAACGAAATGAGTCATAGGTTTGTCCCCAGCTTAGATATGCCAGCGGGGTCTCGGTTTCCCAATCCAGGTAGAACATCAAGCTGAGCTGATCGAACATGGTTGGTGAGTAGTTTGCCATCACCGTGCTGAGAATGATGTCATTATCATCGACGATCGGACTATTCCACATATTGATCATCATATGCTCAGTGGTAATCAAAAGCCCATTTCCAATCCAGATAGTATAATCTGCCCCCAGGGTGGTTTGGAGTTGCTCCAGAAAGGGGTCCTCACTCAGTCGCTGATTCTTATAGACAGATTCAATCCAGAGACCAATTCCTATATCCCAGAATCCATCAAATCCGATACGCCCCTCATATAGATCAGGGTCATCAGGGTATAAACTTGATATGTCTGCAACACGCCAATGAGTGGTTACTCCCAACTGGCCGTGATTGTTGGGCAAAGTTATCCGTCCCCCTGTTTCAAAAGTTCCGCTTTGATCAGCAAATGCTTCCCATCCAATTGGATCTCCCGGGGTTAAAAGCCAGGCCTGTGAAGATCTACCTGAAGGATAGAAATGCGTTGTCGAGATGCCTGTCACCCCTGGAGTCAACTCGAGGGGATCCATTGGATTAACTGAGTCAAACCACATGAGCGATCTGAGAATACGAGCAGGACCAAAATTGATTTTTTGTAGTCCTATGATATGCTCGGTATTGGTACTTTGCAGGTTTAAAGCCAATCGATAGGGTTCGACTACTAGAGATGACGCTGATATTTCATCAGTATCCAGGGAACTATTCCACTGTACTTGATAGCGCATTTCTACATCGTAGTCCCATGTTTCTGAATATGCCCCCTGAGTTTCATAAGCAGGAAGATAGCGTGCAATCACCTGAATATCATCAGCCTCTGCTCCAGCTGCAGTGGTGAATAGTGATAACTCACCGAGGTATGGTGCAGCCATCACCGATAAATGGAGAATCAACAATCCTGATATGATCGCAAGCTTACGCATATTATTCCTGGGGTGGTCCCGTAGTCCCGTAACAGAGGAAATTCAAGAAGTCTTTGGAAAGTTTTACCAAATCATCGTTGAACATTATCATCATATCCTCGGATCTAGCTGATTCTGCCAGTGAATTCCAGACATGGAGTAAAAAATCTATAGAATAATCGGGATGAATTTCACCGCTTTTCTGTCCGTCTTCCAGGAAGTCACGCATTGAGCTCAGGCTAATTGCCCCCCACTCATGCATAAAGCCCTGAACCTGTTCATCCCCATTGAGCAGGCTTTTGTAAAAGACGGGCGTGAAATGACTGATTGCCGATTCCTTCATTGCTATCAATGCCTTCATCTTCTTGGGAAGGCTGGCATCAGCTGTACGGATTCTAGTGAAGACTTCCATCCCTAATTCAAGCCGAACCGTCATATAGTCCTTGAGAACTTCAAGTTTGTTCTTGAAATATTTATAGAAGGTAACTTTTGAAACGCCTGCTTCCCTGCAGATCTCTTCAACGGTTACCTTATCATAACCAAACTGCATAAACAGGTCTTCCGCAGTGCGGAGGATGTCTCCCTCCTTTTTTGGTCGTTCTTGAAAGTCTGGTAGTTTGACTTCTGACAGTATTCGATGTGGCATAAAATGTACGCTTTCCGTTCTTTTATTTTAGAACCGTATGGAATATGAACAATATTTTGAACGATTCAACATTTATTTTACGATTATTATACAATTTACTGATAATCGTTCATTCTCCTATTCGCATACATCCAAACCTCCCACTACACTAGAATACTTAAGTTAATTTTGATCTCAATTATCACAGCTTCCATCTTTTTTCTTATATTCAACCCTATTGGCTTTGTCATGAAAAGTAAGACTATCATCTTAAACCTGCTGCCAGTGTTCATTCCCTTTGCACTCTTGGCTCTCGTCGAACTCTCTCTCTGGATTGTGGATGCGTATCCTCAACCTCCACTTTTTTACAACGTTACAGAGGGCGATACATCCTATACTCAGATCAATTCTCAAGTGGGTGAACGCTATTTTGACAAAGCCATAATGCCAGTTCCCAACCTGTATCCACAGAAGTTTAGCTCCGAAAAACGTACCGAAACCATTCGCATATTCTGTCTAGGTGGTTCTACAACCGCAGGCTTCCCCTATGAAATGACAGTTCCATTCTCTCAACAGCTTGCTCTCCTATTAAAAGCAGATTACCCAGGTCGAGATTTTGAGGTGATCAATATGGGACTGTCTGCGATCAACAGTTTTACTATAGTGGATTGGATCCCTGATATTCTTAAGCAGCAACCTGACTTGATCCTTTTGTATATGGGGCACAATGAGTTTTATGGGGCTTATGGTACCGGATCGACCATATCTCTTGGCCATGATGGGAGAATTGTTCGACTCATTTTAAAAATGCAAAAATTTCGGGTTGTACAAATGATCAGTTCAATAATTCGTGGCTTTTCAGATCCTCTTTCTGCTGGTGCTAATCCAACCCTTATGGAGAAGGTGATTGATGATAAATTCATCGAATCCAATTCCGTTCTCAGGATTAAGACACGAGAAAATTTTTCAGCCAACCTGGATGTTATTTTGAATGCTTGTAAGTCAGCCGGTGTACCCGTCGTCCTGAGTAATCTGGTTAGTAATATCAAGGATCAAATACCTCTGGACATGACGTCCAACCCTCAGCGAACATCAACCAAAGCAAACAAGCTATATCTCAAAGGTCTCCGCGAATTTCGACAGGGTGATACTACAACTGCCCACATTTCCCTTACCCGTGCAAAAAATAATGATCAGGTCCCCTTTCGTGGGAATGACTATCTCAACGAGATTCTGCAGGTAAAAGCCGGCCGATTTGCTCATCCAATTGTGGATATGAAATCTGCCTTCAGGCGTGCCTCCAATTCGAGTATACCCGGCAATGAATTATTTAGCGATCATCTCCATCCCAACCCTATTGGTTACCATCTTATGGCAAGGGAATTTCGTAAGGCTATTGATAGAACTGATTTACTACCCATGACTTCCATTCAGGATACGACTATGCTACCCATATTGGTTACCGACCTTGACTGGGAAATCGGTGCAGTACATATATTCAAACTTATGCAGCGCTGGCCCTTTGGCAATCGTAGCGTTGATTACACTAACTATGCCCCCCTTTACAATGATATGACTGTCCAACTAGCCAAGGAATATCTTTTCGATCACCATGTCTGGAGTAAAGCCCATAGCGATATGGCAGACTATTACTTGGACCTGGGTGATTTGAATAATGCTTGTTTGGAATATCAGGCTATTATTGAGATGTTTCCTGGGAAAACAGAGTATTACTCAAAATTAGTTGAATGTGCAAAGCAGGCTCGTTTATGGGAGCTGGTAAAACAGACTTGTGAGAAAGCGGTCGAGATAACCACCTCAAGAGGGATGATTTATTTCAATCTAGCAATATCACACAGAATGACAGGCAATATAGAAGAGGCAATGACTTATATAGAGCTTGCCATTAAAGCTCCAGAATTGACACGGGTACAAGCTGCGAATGTTCGGTTTACTTATGCACGATTTTTGCTCGAGGTTCAGAAACCTTCGGAAGCAGCCTCTGTATTAACTGAATTGTTAAACGACAGCCCAGATTTTGTCAAAGCTCAAGAGTTGCTGAACAGGCTAGTGAATTAATTACTCGACGACCCTTCTCTTATTAGATCAATGCTAAGGATTTTTTCTTAGCGTTATCTCTCCCGGTCGCATACTAAAATCAAAGATGAAATTACTAGCGAGATGGAAATCGCCAACTATGACATCATCGTGAACGTCTTTTAGGAGTACGGTAATGCGTTTTTTATGAAACTCATTATTCGGAAATATCTTCCCTGTTACAGTCCCTTTGATCATGTAGCCATCGTTCCATTCATCGACCTCAATTTCAGTATCTACAAATTCAGCATTTCCCACAGAACCGCTGATTTTCATATCAGCAGTGACTCGTAGCGTAAATCGAAGGATCCCAAGCTCAGCACTCAAGTTGACATTATAGAAGTGTCCCTCTCCATACCAATCACCGATGAATTGATCCAGGTTTACTGTGTCCCCTTGTCCCAGAACTTGAGAACAAAGACTTAGAGTAAGTACTGCTATCAATTTTGATCTGAGTTTCATTTTACTTCCTTTATAGGCTAGGGAACTGGTACTCCACAAAAGTGTGCCAGGATTCATCCTCAACAACTCGGTTTCGAAGTAGAATGATCCCACTTACCAGAAGTGGACCCATAAAGAGAACGATGACCATTCCTCGATCTTTTTTCCATTCCCCTCTTAACCTTTTTACTTATGTAGTGTCTCAGTTATGTTGTCGACCAATTGAAATAATAATCGTTGTCCAAATATGGGTCTCGATTTGATAAAAGGAAATGTTCATTCTTCGATCCATAAAATATGCACTCCCCCTGATACTACTAACCCTAATAACCAATATCCTTGTTGCTCAACCTCAACACGGCCAGCGCAGAAGTGGTGGGAATAGACCCAGTTCAGGCATTGCAGGAAAAGTTCTGGATGATGTGTCTGGAAATCCTATTCAGTACGCCAATGTCATGCTGCATGATAGCGATACTGAAGCAGCCATTACAGGTACCATCACTGATGAGAGGGGTAGATTCCGCATTACACCCGTCAAACCGGGCCACTATTTCGTGACTGTCAAATTCATGGGTTATGAGGAATTGAGAATCGATAGTCTCACCATCACCATGGCTACACCTATGGCCATGCTGGGTCGAGTCTCAATTGTACCGGCTACCATGTCGGGTGAATCCGTAGTGGTTGAACGAGAACGAACCACCATGGAATACAAGATAGATAAAAAAGTGATCAACGTTGGGCAGGATATTACTTCAAGTTCAGGAACCGCTGTTGAAGTGCTTGAAAACGTCCCTTCTGTTCAAGTAGATATTGAAGGAAATGTGGAGTTGAGAGGTAGCAGTAACTTTACCGTGCTTATTGATAATCGTCCTTCCATTCTGGATGGAAATGAAGCCCTCCAGACCATTCCTGCCAGCACCATTGATAATATTGAGATCATCACAAACCCTTCCGCAGCTTATGATCCCGACGGTGTCTCCGGCATAATCAATATCATCACAAAAAAAAGTAAGCTTGAGGGTGTCAGCGGTATTGCCAATTTGAATGCAGGCATGCTGGGTCAACGAGGTGGCGATTTTCTGGTCAGTTATCGCAACCATAAATACACTGCCTACCTCAGTGCAGCATACCATACCCGTATTTATGAAGGTCAGGATACCAGTCTTAGCCAGACAACCATTGGAGATACACTTTTTTCTGTGGGCCAGCTGGGCGATAATCGTTTTCAGCATGGTGGCTATCGACTTCGTACAGGAATAGACTTCAACCTTTCTGATAAGGACATTTTAGGCATCAAACTTTCCTATGGGTCTAGAGGGTTTAGCAGATCAGGCGAGAATTCATTCTCTGAGTATACGAACTATTTTATGGTTCCAATAATATCCACTTCAGAAGCCATATCTGAGCGCGGGGGTGTCTATTATACACTTGGTGCCAACTATGAGCATCAATTCAGTGGCCCCACTCACCGCCTCGCCATTGATGGGAGTTACAGTATTCGAAAATCTGATGAAGAGAGTACCACTGAGCAGTTTGATCCTGACGGGAACCAGATCAGTGGAAAAATCACCACAGAAGAAGGTCCCACAACGCGAGGGCGTCTGGAAATTAAATATGAACAACCCATTGCCAATGACGGCAAGTTGGAAGCTGGCTATCAAATTCGTTCTGGAAATTCAGCAGATGAAAGTGGTCTTCAAGAATGGGATACAACCACTACAAATTATGTGACAGTTGATACCTATAATTATGATACGGAGTATCAGAGAAATATTCAATCTCTATTTAGTGTTTTGTCTACAAACATTGGTAAACTTGGTGTGCAAGGCGGTTTCCGTGCTGAATATACATTCAGAAACATTAGCGTTATTGATAGTATAGAATTTAAGATTGATCGTTGGGACTATTTCCCGACCCTTCACCTATCCTATAATATCACACCCACACAAAAATTCATGACCAGCTATTCAAAACGAATCCGTCGTATCCATGGATATTATCTGGAACCATTTGAAACCTGGACAAATGCTTATAATGTCCGCATGGGTAATCCTGATCTCCAGCCCCAACACATCAATGCCTTCGAAGTTGGATACATGAAATATTTTGGCAAAAACATGATCTCGACTGAGGTATATGCTCGTGAGACAACCAACTTGGTGGAGAGGGTTCAAAGTGTGTATTCAGAGAACGTCATTTTGCATACTTTTGACAATGTGGGGAATTCACTTTCAATAGGAAGTGAACTATCCTTACGTCTCATGCCATTTGAATGGTGGGATTTTAATCTCATGGGTAACATCTATCATTACGAAATCAATGATCAACCCGCCAGCTTTAAGCAGAATATTGAAAGCGACAATTATAGCGTGCGCTTCAACAACAATTTTACCATCAACAGCATGATCAAGTTGCAGATGAATGCCATGTACAATAGTGCATCCGTTACCGCTCAGGGCGAAAGAGAAGCCATGTTCTTCCTGAATGCCGGTGCTCGATTGAATATCATTGAGAATAAGCTAAGTGCTTCACTCAATGTCCGCGATATCCTGGATACTGGTGACCATGAGTTTACCAGCAGTGGAGACGGCTGGTATCGTTATCAAGCCTCTGATAGAGTGGCGCCGATCTTTTCAGCATCTATTAAATACATTTTCAACAATTACCGATCAAGAGACAGAAATGGGAATGGTGACGGAATGAATGGCGATGAGAGTGCTGAAGGTGATGATTTTTAGGTTACTCCAGCACAGTAGAAAGTATTTGGTATGAGTATGAGCCGCATTTAGTATCCTGCCGCGATGATGAGAAATATAAATATTAAGGCTTTATTTCAGGATTCCGTGGGCGCACAAGCCCATGGATCAGCATATGTATGTGGAGAATGCCATAGGTAGACCTATTCATTGACACATACCAATTGAGGTATTTAAAGCCCCGCTGATCCTAACAGATAGTGGGGTTTTTTTGATTCAGGAATCACAACCAAATAACCAGGAAAGGGGTTAACAATGAACCTGAAAGACATGGTAAAAGGAGGACAGAAAGTAAGAATAAGTTTTTATAGCCGAGGGAGTTTGTGGTACATCACAGAGAGTGGCTTCGAATTCCCAGTTCCAGTAGGAGACCGAGCTGAAGTTGGCAATGCCACCTTCCTCGCTGAAGATAAAGCCATCTATTTCATGCGCTATATTCGGAAACACATCCACTTTCTGAATGACGCACGCATGGAAGCCAAGAGAAGATCATAGCAATAAAAACAGGCAGAATAATCTGCCTGTTTTTATTGTCAGCGATTTGCAGCTTTGGTTTTGCTATAAATCAGCAAGAAATAATAAGGCATGGATGGCAAACTCAGGATCGTTTGCGGAAAGAGCCACCTTCGCTGCGATCTCCATATCCTTCCTAGCCTGTATTGGGTTTGAGTTTACGCTATCCAATCCATGCAAAAACAGATTATGATACTTCAACTCAACCCCACTTGTTTTCAAATTGCCTATGAATTCCTTTACCCCTTGTTCATCAGGCATCGTTTCTAATTGGCCCAACTTCCCTAGATCATTTCCTGATAAAATTTCAGAATCCCTGATGTGGGCAGGTAATTGATCAATACCAAGCCCCTGTCCTGTGGGTTTATCAACTTCAAACAGGGCTGTACCCGATGCACGTGTATAATAATTGAAACCATTTCGACCGATGAGATCAAGTAACTCTGGGTTGATTCTCCCTTCCTGCATCACAGCTTCAGCGACATGAAATCTCACAACTCTGCATAGCACCAGATTACCAGAGCCATTTGTGCCTCCCAGAGGAATAATCTGCTCGACCTGACATTCCATGTGGAAGGGTGAATTTTTAACGCGCTTCGGTTTGACAACCTCTGAATCAAGTGTCTCAAGACCTGCTTTGATAAACTCGCTCTGCTCTGGTTTATAGGCTGTTGATGAGAGTAGCACTTGATCCAATAGGTCGAAGGGAACTGCATGGACCACACATTCCGGTACTTTCTCCAGATTTAGCAAGGTGTCTTTGGCTGAACCATCTTTCCCACTATATGCGGGTGAGAAAGCGACATAGGGAGGATTCGCCCCAAAGGCATTAAAGAATGAAAAAGGTGCGAGGTTGTCATTGCCATCTTCAGAAATAGTGGATACCAGAGCAATGGGTCTTGGACTAACTCCACCAAGCAAGAGATTGTGAACTTCCTTGAGTGGATTCTGATCAGGATCTATGCTGATGAATCCCTTTTCTTCTGAACTTACCATAGTCATTCCCCTCGGTTTGGCTAGCCCATTTTCTTAATGGCCAGAATTGAGTGATCCTCTCCACTGGCTACCATGGTATTACTTAATGCACCCAGCCCATCAATACGCAATTCCATCATATCTCCAGGCACTAGCCAGGTTGGCGTAAAATCTTTACCTGCCTCCTTAGCTTCCAGTGCAGCAGTTCCATTCAATTCCAGATAGCATCCGCTGCCGACCGTGCCTGATCCAATCACATCTCCTGGATAAAGCTCCACCCCATAGGATGCCCGCTCAATGATTTCAGCAAAGGTCCAGGTCATATCCTTCATGTTGCCTTCTGAGATCTGGGTTCCATTGTGGAATGCCTGCATTCCCAGGGAGTAGGTTACTCCAAAACCATTCTCAATTTTGAATTCTGCCAGTTCATCTGGTGTGACCAACCAGGGACCAATTGTGGTGGCAAAGTCTTTCCCTTTGGCGGGTCCCAGGTTGAGCTTCATCTCTTCCATTTGTAGCAATCGGGCAGACAGATCATTCATGATGGTATATCCAGCGATATAGTTGTCAGCATCCTGGGAAGATATATTTTTTCCCCGTTTGCCAATCACGATGGCTACTTCAAGCTCAAAATCCAGCTTATGAATATGATCTGCCTCAATCTGGACTTCTCCACCGCCGAAAATGGCGTTATGGTTTGTGAAATAGAAAATGGGGTACTGATCAAATTCGGGTATCATGGGAACCCCACGATTACGACGAGCCGTGGCGACATGTTGACGAAACGCATAGGCATCCCGACATGAAGGGGGATTAGGAATGGGCGCTATTAACTCTGCATCTTTAACCGTCGAGACTCCCAGACCGCGTTTGATCCGCTGATCCAGAGTTTTGAGTGTCTCCATTCCTGGCTCTTCCAGGTTAAGGAGTTCCAATACTGTTGAGGGCAACTCAACGCCGATGGTCTCCCCACCCTTTTGAATATCGTAGATCTGCTCACGGATCATGAGTCCACTTCGACTCGAATCACCTGATTTATATGTAACAATTTTCAATTCTGCTACTCCCCTTTACTCATAATCATTTGATAGACTTCTTCCATAACGTTGACAGCAAACTCCGTTTCATCCATAGTCCCAGAATTTACCCTGATTCCATTAGGCACACCGAATTTATCCACATGACGTACAATCAAACCACGATTGGCGCATTCCTCGGCAAATAGAGCAGCATCGGATTTCGTGGGCATTAGAGTTAATATAAAATTGGTGTGGGTTTTGACTTGAGGAATACCAATACGGTCAAAGTTCTCTTTCAGCATGTTTAATGACCGTCGATTCAGATCAATGGTCTTTTGGAGAAATTCAACATCGTCGAGGGCTGCAATTCCAGCCTGCTGGGCCAGTAGATTTGGCTCAAAGGGCAGTTTAACCTTATAGAGCGCTTCAATAACTTTGTCAGGCCCCACTGCAAAGCCAATACGTAAGCCTGCCAGGCCTTGAGCTTTAGAAAGAGTCCGAGTGATCACCAGATTCTCATAATCGTACCTGACGCCATTGGGATAGTCATCAAATTCACTGGCATAGTCCGTATAGGCTTCGTCGAGAATCACCATGATATGGTCTGGAACTTGAGCCATAAAAGCTTCAAATTCCTTACTTGAAAACATGGTGCCAGTAGGATTATTGGGGTTGGCCAGATAGATCATACTGGTTTTCTCGTTGATTGCTCCCTGGAGGGCTTCGAGATCAAAACCATAATCCTTGAGCGGCAATTTGATAAGTTTTCGCCCGGTTTTGCTGATGGATACATAGATGCCGATAAAGGTACCCTCGCAGGTAATGATCTCATCACTTTCTTCTGTAAATGCGGAGACGATGTAAGCCAAAAGAGAATCTGTGCCGTGACCGCAGATAATGTGATTGGGTTGAACTGAATACTTCGCAGCGATAGCTTGCACCAGATCATAGGAGGCTGGATCGGAATATCGATTCAGACCTGAGAGGGCTTCTTCAATCGCCTTAAGCGCCTTGGGGCTTGACCCCAGCGGATTCTCAGCTGAAGCCAGTTTCACAATACGAGTCAGATTCTTCTCTCTGGCTAATTCAGAAATGGGCTTCCCTGCTTTATAGGGAATCAATTGTTCGACAAAGCGTGGTATTTTAATCATATCTGTTTATAACCATGATTTTGGATAATTATCGTCCTGGCATTCCTGAACCTTCTTAGTGGGTTTGAGAGGCTCAAATGTATCGATCATAAATGCGTATTCATCCGTTCGCTCTACACCAACTGATGCTTCAGTTCTTCCTGGTTGTGGACCATGGGGAATACCGCCAGGATGCCAGGTCAGGGAACCTGCGCTAACGCCCTTACGTGACATAAAATCCCCATCCAGATAGTAAAGCACTTCATCGCTATCCACATTGTTATGGAAATATGGTGCTGGAATTGCCGCTTCATGAAAATCAAATGGCCGCGGGACAAAATTACATAAAACAAACGCATTGGTTGTATAAAGTAAGTGAACTGGTGGTGGCAAATGAATGCGTCCCACTTTGGGGTGATAATCTTTGATGTTGAATATGAAGGGATAGAGATATCCGTCCCAGCCAACTACATCAAAGGGATGATTTGGGAGAATATGTTCTGAGTACTGAGCGTCCATTTTTACGATAAGCTTGAACTCACCACTTTCATTGATGGGCTCCATAAACTCTGGTGGTCTAAAGTCTCTTTCACAATAGGGAGCGTCCTCGTTTAATTGTCCATATTCGTTGCGGAAATGCTTTGGGATCTCAAAAGCTGAGCTGGACTCGACAATTAACAGTTTATTGTTATCAAAATCTTCGAATTCCATGGAATAGATCGTACCCTTGGGAATGACAATCTGGTCGCCGGAACCAAATGGATTCGCACCATAGGAGCTTTTTAGTACTCCTGAGCCATGATGAACAAAAATCAGCTCTGCAGCCCTGGCATTTCGATAAAATATTTCAGAATTCTGGGTGACTTTGGCTGTTGAGATTGAACACTGGCTGTTCTCCAATAATTTTTCCCGGCTATGGATATAGTCGCCACCACGCGGGTCTTTATCAGTATCACAATGAGTATAAACTGCGGGGGCATCATCCAGGGTTTTAGAACCCTCTATAACTATTTTTTTTATTTCTCGTGTTGCTGATGGAAGATGATGATGATAGAGGTTCGAGTATATACCAGAGAAACCCTTGCTGGACACCAACTCTTCCCGGTACAACTCTTTCCCATCTATTTTGTAAAATGTGGTGTGTTTGACCCTGGGGATCTCACCCAGCTTATGGTAAAATGGCATACCCCACTCCCTCTATTCCTTGATTATCAACGTTCTGCAAAACAATATGACTATAGATTTCCTCTTAAACCCTGGTCTTCTTCAATGGCCTCAAATAAGGCTTGAAAATTTCCCTTCCCAAATCCCTGAGCACCAGCCCGCTGGATAAACTCAAAGAAGAATGTGGGTCTATCCCCGATGGGTTTGGTGAATAACTGGAGCAAATACCCACCTGACTCATTATCACAGAGAATTTTAAGTTCTTGGAGTTCATCAATATTCTCTTTAATGTTGATGTCATCTCTCGCTCTCAAGCTGTCATAATAGGTATCCGGTACATTGAGAAATTCCACGCCATTCTCTCTCAAAGTGCTAATTGTGTGAATAATATCACCGGTTTGAATGGCGATATGCTGGACTCCCGTTCCGTGATATTGTTCGATGTATTCTTCAATCTGGGATTTCTTTTCCCCTTCATAGGGCTCATTAATGGGGTTTTTGATCGTGGATTTTTCTGAACGCACCACCTTTGATAAAAGAGCAGAATATTTTGTACCAATATCTCCCTTTTTAAAATCAATAAAGGTTTCAAAATTCATGGTACGAACATAATAGTCTGCCCATTTGTCCATCTCATTTTCTCGAACATTACCCACAATGTGATCGATACCTATCAAGCCTGCATCACCTGTTTCCAGATTTATATCTTGAATTGGATGATCAAAACCAGGCTGGAATATATGTTTATAGTTATCTCGATTGATGTAGACCAATTCAGTATCATCATACAAACGGATAGCCGCTTCAGTAATGTAGCCATGTTCATTTTCAATTCTTTTGGGACGTCTTTGAATGACGGCACCCTGTTCGACAGCATGATCAAATATTTTCTCTACATCATCCACTTCGATGGCCCATCTTTTCAGTCCATCACCATGTAGATTAATAAAATTCGACACATCTACTGTACTAGGCTGCAGACTTCCAGTAATCACAATTTTCAAGTTGTTCTGGGTGAGATAGTAGGAAATTCTGTCTCGACGACCCGTTTCAGGTCCGGAGTAGCCCTCAATTTTCAGACCTAAGGCCTTGGCATACCAGTAGGCCACCATTTTGGCCGAGCCTACATAAAACTCGACATAATCATATTTACGGATTCCTAATGAATCAGACATTTCATTGCCCTCTTTGTTCATACGAAGCATCATGCATAAGATGCTTCATTCCAAATTCGATTAAATGTTTAATGTGTGGAGACCTTTGCCCCTGTTGATCCAGATAGGTCTTCAGGGTATGTGATAGTTCACTTCCAGGCTCACACATTTCCAACAGTTCCAATCCCAGCAGCCAATCTTCAGGATGATCCTTCTTAAGCTTGGTAAAAATATCCTTAAGATCGGTAGAGATGCTATCTTCCCGAGTTTCTCTCACTCGCTGATATAACTGCTCCAATTCTTCCATTTTCTGTGATTGCTCTACTTGAATCGTCTTTTCTGCAGGGACTCGGATAATTTGATCAAAACTTTTATTATCTGCAGGACCTGCATAGGCAGAAATGACATCTTTGCCAACTGCCATATCATAAACACCCCATTCAGGAGCGAATAAGATGCGATCTCCCAGGCTAACGGTGCAATTCTCAAAACTTATGAGAACAATTTTTCCCTGTAAATTTCTTTTACCTGTGACCACATCTCCTTGAACCAGGACACCGCTCTCAAATTCGATTGAGGTCTTTTTACCTTCATAAATATCGTAAGCCATAAGATCTCTGGGACTCATGTCTTCTATGGCGAGATTCACACCTTTTAGCTTACCAAGAGGAGATCCGAATCCTTCATGATGATAGGCCTTGCCATGTCCTACCAGCTCTCGATCGCGCAAAGCAAGGGCAGTAGCACCCACAGTTCGGATATAGGCTGGTTTGCCTTCGATGGCAATAACCTCATCATAAATACCAGATATTTGCAATCCAGTACTTAATTCTATCGTGCCGAGTCGTTTTGATACAACCAGCTTTTCAACTCCTTCGAGATCGCCCTTCCGAAGCGCCATCTTATTGGCCAATTCCTCGAGAACAAGGCTGAGATGAGCAAAATCAGGCGTGATATACAAATGGGGTTGTGGCTTGGTAATGTCAAAATCCTGGTAGGCTGCCTCAAGAGTATAGGGGCGCTTTTCAACCTGATCACTCAGACATGCACCGCTTTCTCCAATGGAGGACAACAAACCAGCACCGTAAATTTTTATTGCTTCCCCAACCTGAATCAATCCATACTCAACAGTCCACCAGTGCAGATTGCGAATCAGAGCCATCTCGCTGGGTTCGCCCATATTCGACTGAAGGTCACTAATGCGTTTTTCGGCGATGAGCAGTTCCTCCTGCCTGGTTCCAGGAGCTTCCTTGATAATTGAGAGGTGTCTCACAGCTTCATAGAGTTGATGATCTTTTTCGCTACCAATGGCCTTGGAGCCCACTTCACCAAAACGTCTGATATATTCAGCATATTCGGGGTTGGCGATGATAGGGGCATGACCGGCGCTTTCATGAATAATATCAGGGGCCGGAGTGTATTCAATATGTTCGATCTGGCGAATATCAGCAGCTATTACAAGAACATTATAAGCCTGAAATTCCATAAAGGCAGCCGGTGGAATAAATCCATCCACGGATACAGCAGCCCAACCAATTCTGGTAAGCACCTCATTCATGGTTTCCATATCAGGAATATTATCTACTGAGATGCCTGTCTTAGTCAGTCCATCAAGATAGCTGGGATGGGCGATTTTCTGGAGATGACGAACATTCATACGCATGACAAAACGCCACACTGCCTGATCGATGGCGCTATAATCACTATAAATTTGCGGCTTGATAAATTGTTTTAGGTGGACAGGTAAACGGTCCAGGATCGGATTCCCCATATCTGTCATTGTATTATGCATGAACTCCCTGAAGCGTTAAAACCGACTGGTAGATACGCTATAAATCGATCGCTAACCTGTTATTATCAAGTGACTTTATCCCCACTTTTGGATTGAAGAAGATAATCTCGAAGGCAGGGTGTACAAGATTTGATTTAAGATAATATTTATCCCAATACGATCTCCCAGTTCATATCCAGGAATGATACCAATTGATTTGGAGTCAATTGCTACTTAAGATGCAGCAATGCTCAAATAATGGATTGATTCGATTTCAATCGCATAGCTTTTAAATTAGAATAATATTGGGCTAAACATTTTGGACAGGGGAAATTATGACTAGCGATTATACGACTTGGGCTTGGCCATGGTGGATTATCATGGTAGCGATTAACGCGGTGAACTTGGGTGCAGCTGTTCTGATATATAGACGTTCCCTGGAACCCAGAGATGGAAGTGACGCAGTTTACCGACAGCGCATGCGCATCATGGGTCTGATCTTTACTCTGGTAGGAGCATACCGAGCGGTTTTTGTTTCGAGATATTTTACGCAAATGGCTTGGTTTGATACGCTACTCAATAGCTCATTTTTGATCCGCACATTTGCCATGGCTGCTGAGCTTTCATTTGCAGGTTTATTTGCGCTGGCTATGATACGAGTGTATGCCGAGCTTCCTACCGAGCATAATAAATCAAATCGGTTTAAAACCTTTCTTACGATCCAGAGTCCCTATTTTCTAATCGCCTGTATCTTTTTCGCACAGTTCTTCGCCTTTGGGGGTCTTATAATGAAGAGTAAGACTCTCTTCGCCATCGAGGAATCTCTCTGGTCTTTGGGCTTTGTTTCCATCCTACCGCTGGCTTTCATGCAGTGGCAACGGTTGAGGTCGGTTAGGGATGAATCCCTCAAGATGCTGAAAGGTTCTACCCGACTGATCCTGGTCTGGTGTGTGATCTATTGCTGTTATGGATTATTCTATCATTTGCCTCTGGAGAACTGGCCCAGCGCCTTCCAACAGATGGATACGGGGCTTCCTGCAATTAAAACTGGCTGGACCGCCATCCGCGATTCATTCGTAATTGTGCATGAATCCAAAGCTTATAGCGATTGGGGTTTCGGTTTTCTGCTCTGGCACTCTGCTTATTTTTCGATTTGTGTCTGGATTGCTCTCTATCTGATGCGGGCACCTAGACTGATCGGTGAAACAAAGTAAAAATCTTAGGGATCAATAAGTGGGATACCGCCTGTATAACTATCTTGTAGGTAGCTGAGCCATTGCTACTCACGTAACATATTCATTTCACCTTAAATCAGGTGGGAATGTTGGAATAATTACAGCAGCAGCCTCTCGATTTCAGGGGCTGACCAACGGCGTGTCCCGTCTACCAGGATAACATCAGGATGATCCATGAGCCATTCATCGTGTAAATCTTCCAGGCTTTTCAGATAGTCCAGGGGCATTTGTTGCTCTTCATTGCGACCTCGTTTCATTATCCGTTCCAGACATAGTTCTGCAGGTGTTCGCAGATAAATAATTTTTTGAGGCTTCTCACAATAGTTTGAAGCTAAAAACTCCCAGAGTTGCTGATAAACTTGCCATTCAGAATCGTTCATGGCGCCGCCAGCGTACAGATTTTTTGCAAAGACGTTCCTGTCGGTATAGATGGATCTTTCCAACACAACACGATCCCCTTGCACCTGCTTCAGTATTTCCGACCAGGTTTTGGCCCGGGTGGTAAATGCCATGATCTGAAAGGTGAAAGACCAGCGCGGCATATCTGTGTAAAACATCTCAAAAAGATTGCCTGCAAAACCTTCGCGCCAGGTATCCACAGGCTCTTCCAGGAATTCAAACTCATTCGAATTCTTTAGAATATTACCCAGGCTGGTTTTTCCGGCACCGATATTTCCTTCAAGCAGAAACATGGATCGGTTATTTGTAGATGAAACGGAGGTCTTGATCATATTAACATCACCCATTTATTTGCTGAGACAGTTTTGAATTTTGAAAAGTCATCCATGCCAGTGCAGGTCCTATGCATTTTCGAGGTCATTTAATCTAATCCGGAATGTGTGAGTTGAAATGGTGGGATAATATTAGTGTCACGCTTCGAGTTCCCTCAGCGAGACCAATGATGGAGCCTTGTTTTGTCTTCCTGAGGGCAGTTCAATCTTGTAAGTCGTCAAAGTAATTCGGACAAGATCGCTTAAAAAATAAGAGACACTTTCCGGGCATCCAACATATTATGCAAACACCTCTTGGTGCTGCGATTTCATGTTTTTTTGTTT
>JABIFG010000081.1 GCA_018650795.1 Fidelibacterota bacterium | reverse complement strand
TGCCCATCTTTCAGGATTTACCAACTGTTTGACCTGTCACACCTGGGGTAGTAAAGATTTAAGTCCGAAGTGTCTGGCATGTCATACACCAATCCAAACCAGGATTGAGGAAGAGCTTGGCTTCCATGGCAATATCGAGGAGAAGGATTGTCTCAGTTGTCATTCGGATCATATGGATAGAAAATTTGAGATGATCCACTGGGAGCCTTCTCAAAAGGATTTCGATCACCTGCAAACAGGTTACGAACTTGAGGGTATACACCTAAAACTGAATTGCAATGAATGTCACAAAAGCGAATTTATCATTTCAGAGGATATTCTGAATTATGCCAAATCCCAACCAACTAGTGACGTCCTCTCCTCGACCTTTCTGGGTTTAGGTACGGATTGCGCCAATTGTCATGCGGATGTTCATGCTAACGAATTCCTGGACCAAACCTGTGACGATTGCCACAATGAAAATAACTGGGCTGCAGCTAGAGATGACTACGATCACGATTTTGAGACCAATTTTGCTTTGCGAGGGGCACATAAACAGCTGGATTGTGAAAAATGCCATACGGCTTCACAGAAAGCTGTTGGTGATTTTCAGGTTCAACAGTTTTCGGGCTTGAAATATAATCTGTGTACGAATTGCCACCGAGATGAACATAAGGGATCCTTTGGCACAAATTGTCTCAAATGTCATTCTGAGAATACCTTTAAACAGGAGGATGTGGCCGGTGCTTTTAATCACCAGACTACACGCTATCCTCTCGTAGGTATGCATGCGACTGTGGAATGTGCATTATGCCACACGAAAGAAGATCGCTTCAAACTTACCGCTAGCTTTGATCAGTGTTCGGATTGTCATGCGGATAATCATGCGGGAATCTTTCAGAAACCAGAACGTGACAATTCTTGTGATCAATGCCATAGCGTCCGAGGTTTCTTTCCCCCATTATTCGGAGTGATCGAACATCGGAATACTCGATTTGCAATCGATGGAGCGCATCTTGCGCAACCCTGCATTTTTTGTCATGAGCAAAATGATGAACCAGTTTATAGCTGGAATCCTCTAGCCTGTGAGTCATGCCATTCAACCATCCATGGGAAGCAATTTTTACGCTATCAGCAGAATGGTAACTGGTGTGAGAATTGCCACAAGACCTCGGAATGGACGGATTTGTCCTTCGACCATGCCACAACTTTTTTTCCTCTAACTGGGAAGCACACTGACTTGGCCTGTGCAGCATGCCACAAGAGTAGTGATGATGTGGTTCTATATGAAGATACCAATTCAAGCTGTAATGCATGTCACGATGATGTGCATTCCAAACAATTTGATGAGCAGATTTGTGAAGATTGTCATTCCACTCAAAGTTGGCCAATTCCAGAATTTGATCATTTCAAACTGACGGAATTCCCCATTGATGGTCAACACCAGGATCTGGAATGTGGCCAATGTCATAAATTTGAACCAAAATTGAATACCATTCGCTTCAAACCAATTGCTCACAAATGCCAGGACTGCCACAGTTTTGGGGATTTCAAGCGATGAGACTTATTTTTTACATCTTGTTATTTCTGATGGTCGGTCTCGTATTTGCCCAGGATGAGGAGGGTATTGAAACTGAATTGACCTGTGAGATTTGTCATGCTGGGGGCGACTGGACTTCCGATATCGGTCAGAATTTCGACCACATTATGACGGGCTATGAATTAAAAGGGACACACGCTGACATAGACTGCGGAAGATGCCATACAGGCTCTACACCCGCTGAGAAACATAATTTTGGACAGGTCTCTTCTGACTGTGTGAGCTGCCATGATGATATTCATAATGATCAATGGGGTCAGGATTGTGAACGCTGCCATAGTCTGGATAGTTGGAGCTTATCGACTCAGCAGCAAAATCATGATCTGACCAATTTTCCTCTCAGGGGTCCCCATCGCAGCTTGAGTTGCGAGAGCTGCCATCTCAGCAACCCCGGATCAGGAGTTTCCCTGCCTTTGAATTGTAACGGTTGTCATTCTGCCCAGTACAACACCAGCGAAAACCCCTCTCATCAGATACTAAATCTTGGAAATGATTGTGAGTCCTGTCATACACCACAGAGCAATCGCTGGGATAGTTCCATATTCAATCATAATGATACGGGATACTATTTACTGGGTATGCATAACACAGCCAGCTGTGCTAGTTGTCACACCCAAAGTGCCGATAACACACCTTCCGAATGTGTCAGCTGCCATATGACTGATTTCGAAGCCACGACAGAACCTGCGCATCTGATTGAGGGCTTCCCCTTGGACTGTCAATCCTGTCATGACAGCTTTACCTGGAATTCAAGTTTCCTACATGAGCAGACTGGCTTTGTATTGGAAGGTGCCCATGAAACCACACTTTGCTCTGATTGTCACGCTCAACAGAATTTTGATGACACCCCCGAGACATGTAATGGGTGTCACCAGAGCGATTGGGAAGCTACGGTTACTCCTCCACATCAAGATGCTGAATTTGATGAAACCTGCGATGATTGTCATTCGGTCAATGCTTGGACCCCTACCACCTGGAATCACGACGCAGATACAGAGTATCCCTTAATC
>JABIFG010000080.1 GCA_018650795.1 Fidelibacterota bacterium | reverse complement strand
GGTCAGAAAGGTAAAATGCCCATTACCTGACTTACGTTCAATTATAAAACCACCTTCATTACCAGTGTTTACTTCCCACAGAAGTGTAATGGTTTTCTCGCTATTCTGAATGAATGTTAAATTCGAGGGCGTATCTAAAATGATGGGATCATCACAGCCAGAAAGTAAAATCATAACTATTGCAGAAATCAATTTTAGCAAATGGTGATGAACAACTCTCTCCATGGAGTGTCTTTCAAAGCTTGATGTCTGGAAATCTCGATTAATCTTAGATATAAACATAATAAGGCTGATTATCCTTTTGGGATTGTGCATGCTTCCTCCTGAGCTAGCTCTGATTTTTACTTCATGCAGTAATTTATAGGAGAACTTAATTTTATCATCTTTACAAAATCTTTACAAGAGCAGATTTGTGGGTTGTGAATGAGTCCACGTGAGCATGGACCACTCAATGACAATCATCCATCGTCAAATGCACCCTGATCAATAATCTTTGCTCTGCGGCCTATTACTTACTCTATAAAATTAAGCGTAATGGTTGGATAAGGTAATATAGTGGTTTCCCAGCCATACGATTCTTTGTATCTCGAAACAGCTACTCCAACCCCCAGAGTTAAAAAGAGCCTCTCCTGCAACCTCGTTTGGTATGAAATGCAGAGTTGGGGTATAAAATCGACACCAATTAGGAGATCGTACCCCCCCGTCAGAGAAATGAGAAAACCATCACTACGATAGTTTGATGCGTATAGGAGTCCCGTGGCAATTGTCTGCAAGCCCAATCCTCCAGTAACCGTTAACGCTAAATGATCACCCAGGGGAATATCCTTTGCCAATCCTAATAAGTAATAACCTCTCGGACCTCCGATTCCAAAATTAAGATCCCAGCCGTTTGGAGGAGTATGCTCAATTTGATTCTCTGAAATTGAAACATCTTCGATCTCCTGAGCGATTATAAAGCCTTGGAATATTATGACCATTAGCAAAAAATTAAATCTCAAAAACCCCTCCCCATTTGATTCTCCCACTCAAGATTATCTCAAATACACTACCCACTTACGCCTACGGTTCCAATGAGTAAATTTTTAATGCAAATAGACCATTTTGATTGATCTTGTGTCTAAAATCGGTAATCAAAAGATATTGTTGGTAAAATGAGGCTGTTCTTCCCTTCCTCATTTTCAAAAGCTCCAGCTATCAGCCCTGCTGATATGAAGCCCTGACTAGCAATTCTCCACTGGTAGCTTAATGCGCTGCTTATTACTAATGAGTTTCCTGTATACCCCAGGGTTCCGGACGCATTCAACCCATTATTGTTATAATTACTCTGCCTCGAATAACCCACGCCAATAAGATCGATGCCCAGACCAGCGGTAAGAAAAAATGACCCCTTTTTCCCCGTTCGGTAATCCTTGGTTATTCCCATGAGATTCAGGCTGCGAGGATTCCCCAGACCCAAATGTAAGGACCAGGTTTTATCAGATAAATCTGGACGCTTTGTTAGTAATTCCTCTGGCAAGGGCTCCTTCGTAAATTTGTCAATCTCATCTAATTGATAAACCAGAACATTTCGTCCTGATAGAATCTTGATATGTCTGTCAGGAGCATATTCTATTATCCTTCCACGGATTATCGAGCCATCTTTCAAATAAACCACATCCTCATATGTTTGTGAAAATACTAAGCTGCTTAACAAAATAAATAGTATCATGACATGTTTCATGTGAGGCACCTCTTGATTTTGCTGAGACACAAGTTATGTCTTCCTCAGTCCTCTGTCAAGATTAGACACCTCAACGCCCAGGTTTCTGAGTGTAATGCGTTACAATGTGATTTGCTGAAGGATTACTCCCGGTGCTTGAACTGGGTGATATTTGGTATGTATTGTTTTGAAATGGAATTTTCGCTTAGCATAAAAAAAAAGCCCTGGCAAAGACCAGGGCTTTTTTTAAAAAGGACTAATTATTTTGCTTTACTTTTTTGATACCAAGTAACAATTAAGAATAAAGCGACTAGTCCCGCTAGACCATTTTCTCCGAACTTTGCCATCAGATTTCCAATGCCCTCAATCACACCGAATTTGTCATCAAATAAAATCCCGATGACAACTCCCAATGCGAGTAAAGAAACAAGTAAATCAGTTATTGCAGATAGCCAGTCGGAGACTGTTTTAAGCGCATCTTTCATTGATGCCTCCAGGTAGAGAGATTTAGAATCCTGGTTAATTAATTAGATATAAATTATAACTAATTGACGTCCAGTTAATCTTGAACAAACCAGACAAAGACCACCAGAGCTAATAATCCAGTAAATCCGTTATTTAAGAAATTACCAACAAAGTTGATAATTCCAGCGATAGGGTCCATTCCGGTATCGAATACCATGTTAGCAAATACAATGAGGACTAGGAAAGCGACCACGATGCCAACCAGACCGCTAATTGTTTCTTTAACTTTTTTTAGAATGTCATCCATGTTTCTTCTCCTTGATTTGGTTTAGTAAACAGGTTGTCTGTCCCAAGACCTGGTGTCTATAACCTTACTGGTTAAAACAACCCAGTATCAGAACTCCCAACATTAACATTTTCTTAAAAATACTCAATATTTGTGCAATGTCAACGAAATTGAATAACTGCTATCATCATAATTAGCTATGTTCCAGTGAATCAGACCGTTACAAGACAGCAAAACAGTTGGTATTCCAAATGTATCCCCAACAATGGGTGAATGCGGGACCATTTGTAGAAAAATGCTACCCCTGAACGAAGTTGAGTGGTCATTCCCACAATATTTCGCAACTTTATTGCGTTTAACAACATCTATGAAAGCGGGGAGAAAAATGAAATACAAAGTACACCGGTTTGAAATACAAATGGAGAAAGATCAGTTGAGACTGGAGGAGTTCCTGAATAGCCTTGCAGGACAAGTCGTTTCCATTATTCCCAATGTAGCACCCACATTTCAGTTTATGGGTGCAACGGCAAAAGTTGATTTCCTAATGGTTGTAGAGAAGGTTTGAACTTTGCTCAAAAACAACTCCCTCGGAAAAGCTTAGGGCTAATCTCAACGCTGGTGAGGCAAAGAAAAGGACCAGCAAACGCCAGTCCTTCTCCTATCACTATTGGGTTCAGTTTTTTTGCGATACACCACCCATCTACGCTATGCCTTCGGTGGGTAAATTTTAATTGCTATCGCAGATACACCATCTTGATCGTCTTGCTGTAATCCCCAGCCTGTAATCGACAGAAATACACACCAGTACTCACTGGATTACCTGAATGATCAATTCCGTTCCATTTGATGTCATAATAGCCAGCTGTTAGATTATCTCTGACCAGGTCAATCACTGTCTGACCCCTTATATCATAAATAATCATACTAACCTCAGACCTCTCTGGCAAGGCATAGCTGATTTTGGTCGTCGGGTTAAAAGGATTGGGATAGTTCTGCTGTAAACCATAGGATGTTGGTAATTGAGAATTGCTCTCGTCCAGTCCAACATAGCCCAACAGAACACCTCTGTCTTCCCAAAAGGGTACCCCTTCTGATTTCATAATGACATTAAAATAAATTGGAGTCCCTTCCTCACACTCATCAGAAGTAATGAGACCTAAGTATGATAGCGTAGTACCCACACCTCCTGGCGGAAGATCTTCGACCATTGAATCCATATAGCCTGAATTTACCCTTGCATTTGAGTCTGCAGACTGAATCTCAATCATTATATCTTCTACTGCTGTTGTAGAGCCGAGATTCTGGATAGTTATATAAAAATATATGCTCACACCTGCTGGGATGGCGCCACCTGCGGGATGGATATTTTCTAATGATTCAAAGGACAAGGGGCCAACATTTGTAAATTTTGCAAGATCCTGGAAATAAAAATCATGCTCAGTTTCCAAATTTCTAATTTCAATACCTATTATATATTTGTCTAATTCTGAAGGCATTTCAATATAGTTTCCCCATATACCATCTAAAGCTAGACTGTCGCCGTGTTGACCATCATCATACAGCATAAAATCAACAATATGATCAAAGCCAAAATTATCAACTCTTGCGGTATGCTCAAACGGAAACTCGTGTGGATTTACAATTGTAGTTTTAAGGTGAATTGAATCTGCGTTTACATAGCTTACATAAGTTTCCCTGGGGTAAACCAGTTTGCGAGATTGTTTTTTTAACCACTCGTATAAGAAATAATTATCATATGAATGTTTAACGATGTAGTGATCCGCACCTTCAAATTCTGAGTAAACAACTCTGGCATTATTATTTATTGCGTTATGGAGTTGTGTGTCAGTTGAGTCTTCAGCATAAACCGTGGTAAGCCCCATGCTTTCATACCAGGCAATGCGATCTCTTGATCTATTTACATCGACACTTTGATCTGCGGATCCATGATTCAACCAGACAGGTATATGTTTGGTAGCTCCCCGGGTCCCACCGACCGCACTTACACTAACAGCGGCACAAAACAACTCTGGGTCATAATTCAACAAGCTCCAGGTACCACCGCCACCCATGGACCACCCCGTCACCACAATGCGTGTTGTGTCGATGGGGTATTCCTCAATCACATTTCTGATTATACTGTGGACAGTGGCAATATTGGTCGATCCCCAATCCTGGGTGGGGGCTTGAGGAACAATGGTAAATTCATTATACCCGTAATGTTCAGCGTTCACTCTCCAGGGTAATCCCTCATATAGTTGCCATTCATTGTCATTACCCCATTGACCAGATCCATGCAAAATAATACTCAAGGGATATGAGGAAGTGCTATCATAGTCTAAGGGATATGCAAGGCGATAGTGCATGTTGTTGAGTTGTTCATAGAGGAAGTTTTCCTTAACAGCGTAGGGCTCTCTAGCAATCTGCACGGTATCATTTCCGCCAAAAGCCCCCATATCTGCTTGCAGCAAACCCATGGCAGGCCAAAGGGCTTGGGTAAGATTCGTAGGATCAGCTTCATCATAATAACCAGGATCAGGGTTTCCTGCATCTATGGCAGGGCTTGAACTACTCAGATAATATTCAGTGTCTTCAAAAAGAGGATCAATCTGGATGTTACCAATTCCAGGAAAATTATCCTGAGTGATGGAATATGTTATGTTCAAGTTGCCACGATAGTAGACACCCGAATCAACAGGAGCTGTATTTCCCCAGATTATATTATTGATAGCAGTACAGTGGCCATTGGTTAGAAACAAACCACCCCCCTTGCGCGTGGCCTGATTGTCAGCAATGGTATTATTGATTAGTCTGAAATTAAAACCAAGGTGATCACCCCATGCAGCAATGGCTCCACCAAATTGAGCTGTATTGTCGACTACAACATTCCCAACAATGATGGGACCCTCACCTAATATGAATATTCCTCCACCTCCAGAGAGTCTATCTATGGGGTTGACAGCTTCAACCGTGTTCGCCTTTATTGTGTTATTTGAAATGATTGCATTCTCAGTAATCCATAAAGATACGCCACCCCCTAATGAAGTAGTATGGCCGATAACCGAGTTATTCATAATCAGATTATTGCTTATCCTTATGCTACCGCTTCCAGCAAGTGATAGCCCCCCACCAAAAACCATTGCATTTCCGCTTAGGCTATTATAGGCAATCAAATTATTTTCGACCACCGCTGGTCCAATTATATCGGTATTTGATAAACCACTATTAATGAAAATTCCCGCTCCATCTATTTCCGAACCAGATTGAATATGATTATTGATAATTCGGTTATTCGTTATTTTAGCTCCTCCTAATACGAATACGCCACCTCCGACATAAGCCTGCCAGTCTGAGTAGTAGCTTCCTTGTCCACCTGTAACCGTAAAACCATTTAAAACTGAGTTTGAATCTATGCGTGATGTGATGGTAACTACAGACGAATTGGATGAACTTCCATTAATGATAGTACTGCTGATATGGGAGGTATCCTGACCCAAAACATAGTGACTTGAAAGAAACACTGCTTTTCCATAAAAATCTATATTTTCCAAGTATTCCCCTGGTGCAACCAATACAGTATCACCGTCTATAGCGCTATTAATTCCCGCTTGGATGGAAGGTGAATCAGCTGGAACATTTATAATTGTGGCTAATAGCCCTGACGTAATCACCAGAATTAGCAATAACTTTTTTTGCATGGTAGCCCCCTTTAATTAAGCACTTGATATTATTCAGCTGTGAGATTCAGAAGGAGTAAATACTGTCTATACAGGAAAGTGGTATGCCAGCTCGTCAGGCACATATTCTACACTTAGCATCACTCCTCATAATCAGCAATATATTAAGAATTTGGATTGGGCATGACTAACACACATGGAACCAATCCTATCCCATATGGAACATTTTACATCAAATACACCACCCACCTACGCCATGCCTTCGTTGGGTAAATCTTGATTGTTATCGTAAGAGAACCATTTTTATAGTTTGGCTAAATGATCCAGCTTCCAATCGACAAAAATACACTCCCGTACTCACTTGATTACCCTGCTGATCAATCCCATTCCACTGCACCTGATAATTTCCTGGTGGTTTGGTTTCATCTCGGAGTTCAATGACCTCCTGACCCTGAATATCGAAGACCGTCAGCTTGACTGTGGATTGCTCTGGTAGTGCATAGCTGATGCTTGTCGTCGGGTTAAAGGGGTTGGGATAATTCTGCTCAAGCATGAAATGATCGGGAAGCGTCGATGCTTCCCCATCAATAGAGACGTATCCTATTAGAAGCACCGTTTCTTCCGAAATGAAATATCCCGTACAGGAAATCTCCATGTTGAAATAGATAGGGGTTCCTATGGGTGTGTTCTCGTTCACCCGAAGCCCAAAGTGATTTGCAGGGGCAAGGGTTTCACCAGGAGAGATATCAGGGTAAAAGGAACCTGTACCCCCACCAACGAGTGTCGTATTCGTATCAGTACAGGAAATGGAGACCGCAACATCACATGCAGTGCCAATACTGCCCTGGTTATTAATAAATACATCAAAATACACAATATCCCCAGGTTCGATGACATCATTATAGGGGAAGAGTTGTTCATGGGAATCGTAGACAAGAGGTCCCACACTCGTTAGTAGTTCCTCATTCGGATATGTGATGATGGTATCGCCTGCACTCTCAGCCCGCATGTTGATCATGAATTGTCCTTCCACACCCGTCATTTCATAAGTATTGGCGAACAGACTGTCACCTGCCATTCCATCTCCATGGGTACCATCATCATACAGCTGGAGAGACCCTTCATGAGTTCCTTCAATTTCCTTAATCTCCGCAAAGATATCTAGATCTGCTTCACCTTCATATCTCACCGAGATATGAGCATCTCCTGTTCCAGGTACAATATAAGTTTCATCCAGCCAGAGATCCCTGTAGCCCAACAGTGATTTGGCATGCTCAAGGTGCCAGTCATCGTTTTGTGCATAATACATGTGGTATACCGGCCACACAGGATCACGGATCACGTCTGGCATATAGGATCCAAAAACAAGATTTGCTCTGACAGGTGACTTCTCGTAATTGATTCCATCCGAGGAATAGGCGAAAGTGATTGCATTCCTGTTGCCACCAGATGAATCGGAGCAGTCATAAAATACGTATTCCCCAGACTCATCATTCAAAACACCACCCACTCGAAGCCAATAGGAATCCAGATCACCCTCCTCACCGTGTCCAAGTATAGGATTTAGACTATCGCGCTCCCATGAAATGCCATCAGTAGAGTAAGCCCGCCCTACCTGCGGTTCATCGGCATCAGATCTGCCTGAGTACCACAACTCGTAACGGGTTCCATCATGGTTCACACCCCCACACCAGAGACTCCTAGTGTCCCACCCAGTATCTGCTGGGAGGAGGACAGGATTGTCCTCGTGTGCGGTCCAATGGATCCCGTTATCTGACCATGCATAACCGATATTGGCATCTAAATGATTATCAGATCCAGAGAACCACATATGATATTGGGATCCATCATAGTGAACTGCGGGATTAAAAATAGCATCGGCACTCCAATCCGTGGACTGATATTCCAGAACGGGATTGCCTGAATACTTGGTCCAAATCTCACCGTCCAAAGACCAGGCATATCCAATCGACATGTAATAAGGCTCATAAGACACAGCACCTCCAGTGTAGTACATGCGTAAGGTGTCATCGATCAATAGTACATCACATTTGAAGATGATCCCACCATCCCAGGTTCCCGGTCCACCCTGTGTAATGATGGGGTTGCTCTCTAAGGTTATCCAGTTTGTTTGCGCCAGGACAATTCCCGGCATACATAGTAGGAGTATCAGCATCATTGCTATTTGCTTGGTTTTCATTTTCCCCTCCTTTTTCGACACGACTGTGTCAATGGCTGCTGAGGGGCGCAGATTACGAAAGTGGGTAGAATGTAATCAAGATGGGTAGGTAACCAGCCGCCCCATTAAATATCTTACAGGGAATTTACATCACGTTGCAAGGCAGATGCTGTCACAGATGGAACATTTACTATCACAGATGGAACATTTTGGGAATTTTGAGGACAAAAGCCGTATAGAATTTAAAAGCGCTGTACGCCTCTTCGTTTCGATCATGTGCTATCTGTCGAAAAGACTAAACAGCTTCCCACAGGTGAAAAACACAATTCTAGTTGCTATTATTATTGTAAAAAAAAGCCGCTGATTTTGGTGAGGGGCATATATGTTTGGCTAAGCAATCCAGTTTCTAATCGACAGAGATATACGCCAGTGCTCACTTGTAAAATCGCGACTTCCATTTTGCACTCTTAGTCTCCAGTTCTCCTGGATTAAGCATACCGAATTGATCAATCCAATCATCTACAAACTTGAATCCAATCATCAT
>JABIFG010000079.1 GCA_018650795.1 Fidelibacterota bacterium | reverse complement strand
GTCCCAAAGATTGGCTGAAGTACTTTTGAAAAGAAGAATCCCTTCCCCGTTCCTTCAACACCTTGCCACAAGTAACTTGTGATTAATTTGCGTCTATTCTGAACGAACCAGGCAAGATCATTATAGAACCTTTCAATAACCTGAGTATCATCAGTCATTATATGTTTAATGAGATTGCCGATATACTTAGGTAGCTTGGCTACATGTCCAACAGGTACTGGAGCCCTAAGCAGATCAGTTACTGAATATTTGTTTACATAACCTTTTTCAAACTCTGCTCGCTCATCACTGTTAAATACCAGTTCAAATCTTGCTCTGGGATATATGCTTGGATAAGGAATCTCATGATATTTACAGAACTGAAGAGCTAGTTCCTTACCACCAAGGTCTCTAACTACAAAATCAGTTAGACCATCTTCATGGCACCCGCCCATATATTTACCCTGCAGCGTATCAATGAATACCAGTTTATCATCCAGTGCTATCCGGTAGATGTATCCATCAATAGCATGGAAATTGTAGACACCCTGGTTACCCTGGCCGCGTGACTGACAGCTACTGCAGAAGAGGAATGGTAGATCATCACCATTAATCTTAATTACTGCGTTGTGTCCATCCCCAGTACGCTCCTCTGATTTACCACAGTATGGGCAGTAGATTGGAGCACCGGGCAAAATATCACTTATCAATCTTTCCTGACCATTGGCATCTAGAGCAGCATCATTTAATCTGATGACTATATCCTTTTTCTGTCTCCATGATGGTTTTGCTGAAATAGATTTTCGTGCCTCAGCAAACCCTGGTAGCCCACTCCATTCCAGAGGTCCCTGACTATTTCTATAGCTTGACACCTCTGTTGTCCCGTGAGCAAAATATCTTGCCTGTCCCATGAAAGATTTATCGATTTCTGGAAACATCTTCTCAAAAATCTGTTCTACTGCCTTAAGATCTGATGTTCCTATAATCGTTTTGTCCAATGGTATCAGCACCCGTAAGCGATCCCATGCTGGTTCGATTTCGCCGTCTTTCTCTTTGGGTTTCTGGTGATTCTGACTTGAGTAGACATAGCTATCGAACTGCCATTGGGCCTGTTCAGCCAATAGCCTTTCCTTAGTCATAACACCATTATCAAAATCCAGCATAATGGCATTGGTCCCTACCCAGTTTTCGTTGGATCTGTGATCAGTAGAATACTCGTTACAGCTGATGCCGTGTTGAGTGGTGAGGTTAAGGACAGAATCTTCTGTCCAGGTGTAATCAGTAAGGGACCAGCCATAGGCTACCCTATCGTTGTTATCATCCTTTCCTTTTGTTGGATCGTATTTTGAACAAACACTGATCCGCGTTTTATAATTTTCCATATATTTTTAATTGGTTTCACCATAGTCTTATCCCTCTACGGTTAGGGCCTTTAGCTCGCGGATTGCTTTCTTGAATTTCAAGGGATCTACTTTAGCTTGATGCCAGTAATAGTCCCTTTTTAATAGTTGAAATGCTTCGCTATCCTCGAACACAAATAGTTTACGATCTCCTAATTTTCGAAGGTCGCATAGTTCATATCCGTTTTGGCAAGCCACTGCAGCCAGCCATATGTCTTGAGTCGTTGTTTCAGTTGTTATTTTCATAGTTGTTTTAAATTCGTTTTCATTGGTTCGCCACCTGAGGTGGCATAAAAGCCGGGAGAAAAATCTCCCGACTAGCAATATCAAAAAGCCCATTTAAGGGCGTCTCGTCTCTTCAATTTTCAGTGGGTTTCTTGCTTCGTTTTGCGGGATCAAACTTGCTTTCTGATCATAACTTAATATAGTACATTTTCGCTGATTTGTCAAGCGATATTTGCTAAATGCATGTTATATAACATATTATTAATACTATTACTTATGATATGTCAAGCTGGCAGTGTTTTAGGGCTAAAAATGTATTAAAACTGTCTAAAATTCCGTTTACCATCCATACCAACATCCCTAAATTTTAAATCATCGCGACCTCGTCCATCCTGGGAGGTCATATTTCCTGGATGACCCTCTAAAACTGGCTAGAAAACAATAATCTTGGCTTAAACCAGGGCAACGGCTAATTTAAACCCGCGAAACAAACAGAATAACTAGGTCATCCTCGATCTAGCACAATCCGAAGAAACTCAGGTGGACGCTTTGTCCCCTGAAGCAACTCTCTTCGGAGTTTAAAATCATCTGTTTGTTTCGCAACTACACTTGAGGCTTCGGGGGCATTCTTTATGCCGGTCTCGGGTAAGTCTTTACTTGAGGTGGTTTCCTGTTTTGTCTACAATTAAAATCAGACCGAATTCACCAATCCAATTGGGTAAAGAGTAATTGATGATGAGGGAGTGTATATGATTAAACGACTGAGTTTGCTGCTGGTGTTTGTTCTTGGTGGCGTATGCCAAAATCTAGATTCACTAAAATATTTAGCTGAACAAGGAGACAACGAAGCACAATTATCTTGGGGAGTAAAATACTATTATGGTACAGAGGGTGCAGAACAAGATTTAGAAAAAGCGCTTTATTGGATGGAAAAGTCTGCTCTCCAGGGAAATCATACAGCACAATATTATGTGGGAAGTTCGTATTTAAAGGGCCATGGTGTTGCTGAAGACAAAAAAAAAGGGGTTAAGTGGCTTGAAAAATCTGCCAACCAAGGAAATTCTCACGCCCAATTAACTCTTGCTAGAATATTTTTTCATGGTGAAGGATATTATGATAACAAAGAAAGAACTTTAATGTGGGTGGAAAAATCAGCAAATCAGGGGAATGCTGAAGCGCAACTATTCTTAGGAAAGATGTATTATAATGGAGAGGGAGTCGTAGAGGATGATTGGGAGGCGCTTATTTGGTTTGAGAAGTCGGCTAAACTCGGAGAGGCTGAAGCGCAATATTTGACTGGAACAATGTATTATTTTGGGCAGGGCACTTATCGCAAGACGAAGAACATTAGGAAAGCACTCTTTTGGTTGGACAAAGCTAAAAAGAATGGTGAAACCAGAGCGGATGAATTTATAAAGGAGTATGGCCTTACTCTTCAACTATTGCTTTATGACAACTGAATGATGTTTGGAGAATAAAATGGGTGAAGCAAAAAGAACAATACTAATCCTAATCGTTGGTTTTTTAATTGTTGGGAGAGGATACAGTTTAGGCGATACAGCTCAAACGTTATATGAATCTGCAGTATATGCTTATGAAATCAAAGACATTAAAAAAGCACTACCATTATTTAAACAGGCTGGTGAACTTGGGCATCTCGAAGCACAAAACAGGCTGGCTAACTTTTACCTTTCTGGCGATATTGTATCACAAGATTATGAGGAAGCGATGAAGTGGTTCAGGGAAGCTGGAAATAATGGCGATGTTCAGGCATTAAGAACACTATTCAATTACACTAACAGTAGAGGCGGCAAAGAGCAAGCCTTAGCTTTAGCTATTGAAATTGCGAATCATGGTGATTATGAATGTCAAGTATTACTGGGAGACAGTTATGCAGTGGGAACAAGGCTTGCCCAGTACAAACAGGATTTTGACAAGGCTATTGAATGGTATTTAAAAGCAGCTAAATCAAAAAATATGGATATATTTGAAAAAATAATATCCTTCTACCAAATATATGTCAAAGATGATGTTGAACAATATGCGTGGGCATGTGTTAAAGCGAAATACGGCGATTCTAAAACAAAGGATTATCTTTATAGCGTTTCATCCCCTAAAATTGTAAAAGCTGGTTACTTGCGTTCACTAGAACTTGAAAAATTGTTAGACTAGGAATACAAAAAAAAAGCCCTCGACCCACATCGGGGGTTTATCTTTTATATAACACACCCGCCGACTATTTTCCTGCAAGTTTAATTCATAATCTGGGGGTTCAAACTGAGTACTAGGTCCAAGTATAAATGTCATTCCTGTGGATATTCCGCACAGGTTTGGGATGCTCCAGATCCAGCGCCCATCGCAACGGTAGACACAAGACACTG
>JABIFG010000078.1 GCA_018650795.1 Fidelibacterota bacterium | reverse complement strand
CAGGTCTCTGCCGACCGAAGGGAGGCTGCCAGCCATCTGCCGCAGGCTGTTGGCTGTGCCACTTGAGAGCCTCTGTAACGCAGTCAGTCTGTGCTTGTACAGTCTGACGTAGTGGCAACAGAACACCGCTCTCAATGGCTGTTAACGATCCACCGTTGTGCATCCCCTGCCGATGGCTTGTGCGGCAATGAGCCGTGAGACGATGCTAAGGGTCGGCACTGAGCCCGCTACAGGTTATCCATCAGGTGGAAAGGCTCATTCTGCAAGCCGTGCCTGTGGGTAACCTGTGGCGGGCGGGGTTTAATCAATGGGTCCCATATCGGGGTTATCGTTTTGAGATCAGTTCTGCGGGTTACGAATCGGGGTTACCCCTGCTTGTCATTGGGCACCGGGGAAGGGGTGACACACGCAAGGTTACACAGTTAATCTCTATAATTTTTATTTGCTAGAATTTTGAGGATGATTGAACTAATCTTTTGCGGTGTTTATTAATGTTTCAAATTGTTACATTTCTACTGTGTTAAGCTCATCGTTATTCGCCATAATATGAGACCGAACTGTTGGAATAACAATCTATCATGAAGTTAATCGTAGCTATTACACTTTTATTCGTGTCATCGTTTTCTTTTGGTGACTATTACAATACCGATGGTTTGTTGCATAAGACAAGAGTGTCAGCCGGCGGTATGATATTTTACGACGAATCAACATATTTGGCTTGGCTGGTTGCATCATCAGACTTGACTATTCCCTTTTCTAGTGGTCAATTGTTTACGCAAGAACTCGCTGGTTCGAGGTCATTAGGTTCTGCTCTCACTATTTTAAATTCTGGCCCATTAAAGAGCAATGATACCCAATGGAGGACTCCCTCCATTAGTGAATTAAAGACACTAGAGAACATAAACGGTATATCAGTTCCTTACCTGCCTGTTGAGCTAAACGCTGGATCTAATTGTTTGTATTTCTGGTCTAGCGAGATAACCGGTGGTGGGACGGCAAATAAGGAGTATTCATACAATACATATAAATTTAACGGAACAGTTAGTTCAAACGATCAATCACTGGGATCGGCCTCTGAAAGTTGTGCTATTGTTGTTAGAGAGTTTACTGCGAATGATCTGCTATATTTGTATGATGTAGATTCTAACACCAGATTTGTTGACAACTTTGACGGCACCATTACTGACTCATTAAATAATATAGAGTGGATGAAAGATGCAGGTGATGGTTATAATGACGGTAAATGTTTCGATGGGGCTTCGGATATTATTATTACCGCAAATAAGGGCGCTTATTATTTAGATTTACAGGCATACATAAATAACATAAACAATGGGTCAATAGTTTGCCCCAATATCCCATCTAACAAGTTAAACTGGAGGTTACCCACTATAAATGAGCTCAAATCTATATCGAACACTGTTATTTTAGGTGACATCCCTCTCCCCTTTGATTCGGTTCAATATATTCTTCCCTCTACGTCAGACCTTGGTCCACAAGATATTCATTATTACACATCTGATGACCTCGTGATTGTTAATGGGCATTCTCAATATCGAGTATTTTCATTTGTTGGTGGTGGGACTATTTTTCGTATGATGGCGGATAAGTTTTATTCTAATACTGGCTATAATCCAAACAGGGCATGGCTGGTCAGAGATATTCAAGATGATATAATTTATACAGGTGATGATGCTTTTCCAGATAATCCGCTCTACAGTCAGGACGCTGATGCAGATGGTCTTCCAGATGAGTGGGAAATTAACCGCATTGGTAACCTTAATTCATCAGATACTTCAGATGGAGACAATGACGGTTTCACCACTCTACAAGAGTTCACTGCTGGAACTGACCCCCTCGTGGTGACCGTTCAATCTGGCTTCTCTCAAGCGGATATAGATTCTGCTGTGGCTGCATGTGCTGATGATCCGCTATCGTGTGGTATTGATATCGACGCAGCTATTCAAGATGCAATCGAATCGTGCGTTAGTGAACCCGTGTCTTGTGGTATCTCTAGCGGGTTAGGGATTACCTCCCATTCTTTGATTGCTGGCTGGAACCTCATTGGTGGCATGGATGCTAGTGACTCTACTGCTATTCAATCCTTTATGGATGATCATAATGCTAACTCTGTATGGAGCTGGGATGGGCAGTGGAAGAGCTTTATTGATGGCACACCTCAATTCCTAAATACCTTGATGAGCATGAGCGCTGATAAAGGCTATTTTGTTAATGTGCCTGCTCAGTAATGCTGCAAGTTAGTTGGATTGGATGTACGCAGCAACAATCAGATCACAGCAATGTCAGACGATAATGATCTACTGCATATCTACAGCAGGCTCAGTTCAGTTGAGTTAAGAAAGCAACGTGAATTTGCTGAGGGTAACTCGGTAGCTGTATCGATCATTGATCAACTTCTTGAAGAGCGAGAGGAGAAGTTGGCAGAGTTGAAAGAAAAGGATGAGGTTCATAATGTTGAAGTTAACAGCAATCATGGAGATGTATCTAAACAAATAGATAATACTAAACGTATAGCAAAAGTAGTGATGGGAGTTGTTATTGTTGTTTTTATTATTAACTTCATTGCCAAGTATGAGCAAGATGCTATCAGCACATCATCTTCCAACCTTGAGACAACAAAAATATACCCAAGCCATAAATCAACTGTAAAACATCCAATGAGCAATGTTACTTATGATGAGCTGAATAATGAGGTTGGGTGCCTTAGTAAGTATAGTGAAGAAAAGAAGGAAAATACCTTTAGGTCAAGATACTACAAGTACTGGGTGACCTGGACTGGAGAAATAGCAGCGCTACCCTCTGATAGAGTAAGTTTAGATATCGATGGTGGATTACAAGATGTAACGGTTACTTTTTCTGATCCTAAGGCAGGATATGATCTTGTTAAAGGTGAAGAAGCTTCAGTTACATTTTTGTTAACTAGTTTAGGAGGATGCTTTTTGCCATTTGGTGGTGAGCAAGCATACTTAAGTACTATTGAACCGACTACAAATGATGTAAGTTCGTTGCCCATAGAAACGATGATGGTCTCATCAAAAGTTCCATCACCTATAAAGCAAAATTATCCAGAAAGTGGGGTTCTGTTTGATGAAATAGATCATGAAGTTGGTTGCCGAAGCCAATACAGTGAGGAAGAAAAGAAAGATGTCTTCAGTCGTCAGTATAAAGATAGGTGGATGACATGGTCTGGAAAGGTTGCGGCTCTGTCTCAAGATGTTGCCGGTATTGATATAGACGGAAGACTGTCAGATTTATCTGTTGAGTTGACTCATGAAGTAGGCGGAAATTTCATGAAGGGTGATGATGTTATTGTGAGATTCCTTATGAAGGACTTAGGGGGTTGCTTCTTATTATTTAAGGGAACTAATGCAACAATGCGCATTAACCCCGCCATGTAGTACCTACATCCGATATGTGAGACTGAGGTTGAGCATGGAGGTTACTGTAGGGGGGGTTGATGGTTTCTAAGGCACTCTAAAGACTGCACCACATTACCCTCTTCGGACTCATGCTCTCCAACAATACGCTGTAACTCTCGTTCCCACTTCTCAAGGGCTGCTCTTTTCTCGGGTAGATAGTCGTGCCGGTCATAATGCTTGGCCTCTATCCCGGCTATAGAGTGGTCCTGTATCCGGTTGCGTATCTCGGCGAGGATACCGAGGCGGCTCATGTGAGTAGTTACCGTGCGGCGTAGGTCTCGTGGTGTGAATGGTGGTAAGTGCTCTGCTGTTTTTAGTAGTTTTTTAAGGCTGGAAGAAATGCCCCCTAAGCTAAAGGGTTTCCCTTCTGCTCGTCCGGGGAACACCCATTCCTCATCAATGCGAGGTGATGCAGTGATAACCTCTATGACTTCTAAAGGAAGTGGGACAACATGCCCCACGTTGGTTTTCTTGCCCACTTTGGTTTCAATTGCGGGTACGTCCCATATCCCTTCATTGAGGTCAATATCTACCCATCTTATGCGGCTGGTCTGTTCTACTCGTTGCCCTGTCCGTAGTATCACTTCCAGAATTGCAGCAATACCCGGATCTATTGCGTTGTCGCTCTCTAGTAGCGTTAGGAATATTTTAATTTCCTCCTGATTAAGCGTTCGATCTATGGCATTACTGTTACTCCCTTCTGGTTTATCTATGCTATCAAACGGATTGCTCCATTTTTTTAGCATGAACGGCTTGTGCTTTTTTGCTCGGGTAAAGGCTGCTCTCATGTACGCATAGAGTTTTCCCGCTGTGCGTAGTTTTCCTCTGTCGCTGTGGAGTGCTATTAGCCCCTCTATTTGCTCGTCAGTGACAATGAGAGCTGGAAGTTTGCCTATCTTCTTACGTACATTGCAGTATTTGTTGCTGAATAAGTTGGTTGCATCTGTCTGGGTGTGTGGGCTGACGTTCTCTATGTAGAGGTCAAGTATCTCGTTTATGGTTGTGGCTCTCTCTTTCTCCTGCTTCTCTCGGGTTAGTCGTGTTCGTTCTGCCTCTTGTTTGATTATTTCCTGTTGGCGTTTAACCTGTGGATCTATTGTGTTATCTATATCTTTTCTTGCTGCACGACATGCTGTACGGGCCTCTTTCAGTTTGAATTCGCTGGAGTAAGTGCCTAACTTTAAGAATCGCTTTGTTCCTTCAAATGTGTACGCTAGATAGAACACCGGTTTTCCGCTTTTGAGCACCTGTACATGAAAACCAGCGTCGGGGCCTTTCTCGTATACTTTGTACGGCTGCCTCTTGGGTTTGAGGCTTTTTATATATGTGTCGGTAAACTTGGCCATTTGTGTCCTTTAATCGAGAGGGAAAGTGACTACGCAAGTGACTACCGAAAAATAGTCACTCTGGTAGTCACTTTGAAACACGGCTATAGTCAATATTTCTTAGATCGTACTAGACATGCTCAGACTGATAATATAATATAAACAGTGAGATATCAAATGTGCTCGGATATACTTAAATATGCCCAGATGACTAATTTCATGACTCTGACTCATTTAATCGTGGTTCGAATCCATGCACCCGAGCCAAATAAATCAACGGCTTATCTCTTTTTGAGGTAGGCCGTTTTGTTTTGGTTTGGAAATGCATACGTGGCCGCATACGTTTATTGGATTGTATGT
>JABIFG010000077.1 GCA_018650795.1 Fidelibacterota bacterium | reverse complement strand
AACCGAATGTAACGGTGATCCTCACAGGTGGCGGCGAAGTCCTGGGAGAAATCATCAACGCTGAGGTCGTCCGCAAATAACAGACCCCCAAAGTGGGTGTCATACAATGAAGGGCCTACGGGCCCTTTGTTGTTTTTAGTACTTCCCAAAATGGACACTGAGCTCGACGAAGTGCCCAAACATTAAAATTATCCTTTAAGGCTTCGATGAGTCTTTGCTCTAGGAGCTACGCCTTCACATGCAAGCTCAGCCTCCGAACACCCCACGACGAACTCAATCTCAAAAATTAAGTTTGGATCATTCCCGTTTGCCACAGCTCGGATTTATGCTATCCTACACGCTATGGAGACTCAAATACAATGCTGATCTACTCAAATGGTAGCTGGGTTAAGGCTGAACAAGCCGTTGTCCCGTTCAACGATCAAGGATTTCTCTATGGTGACAGTCTATTTGAGACCATTCGGGTAAATCATGGCCATGCCTTTCGCCTGGATAGACATATGGATCGTATGCGAAGTGGCATGGACACCATCCATATGAAAGGTGGGGATCTGTTAGCAGAAATCCCCGAGATTTTGGAAACATACATTTCAAAAAATCAACTGGATAGTGCTTTAACTCGTATCATCATCACACGAGGAATAAGTAAGGGATCACCCTGGCGGTCAGAATCTGCTCCAGCCCTCTACATGACTTCGCGACCCATCAATGAACCAGAACAATGGCCCGTCAAGGTTGTTTTTCTCGAAGAAAAAAATTATCCCATATTGCGTTTCCATCCCGCCATCAAATCAGGTAATTATTTAGGAAATATGATCGCCAAAAAGGATGCTGAAGATGCCGGGGCATTTGAACCCGTGTTTGTTAATCGTGATGGCTACATTACCGAATGCGCTATCAGAAATGTTTTTTTCATTAAGAATGATATCTTGCTGACACCCTCACTTGAGTTAGGCGTTTTGCCAGGCGTCATCAGAGATACCATCATGGAATTGGCTAAAAAACGTCATCTTAAGGTGCGGGAAACGCTCATCATAAAGGGGGATGTGCAGGAAATGGATGAGGCCTTTATATCCAGTACCGGTGTAGGTGTTTTGCCCATCACCTGGGAGGGCTTTCAGTCAAATTACAAACACAGTCAAATCCTCAGAGAGGATTTATATAAGCTTTTCGAATCAGGAGAATCCGATGTCACATAAAAAATTTGATCCAACCCGCGCTGAGGCACTCATTTCAGCTGAACGTTACCATGAGCTGAAACCAGATATCATGCTACAAAAATTAGGCATTCCTCCGGGCAGCACTATTCTGGATCTTGGGTGCGGAAACGGCTTTTTTACATTTCCTGCCGCAGTCGCCATGGGATCAGGGATGGTCATTGCCGCCGATATGTCTGAACCCATGCTAAGCCTGCTCAGGCAACGCAACACACCAGATAATATTCAAATCCTCCAGGTTGAAGAGGTTAAGATGGACATCGAGGACGATTCAGTCGATGCAGCTGTCCTGATTGCCCTTTATCATGAATTTAAAACCCCACTGGACAATCTTACTGAGATTAAGCGTGTTTTGAAGACTGAAGGAAAACTGCTTATTTTAGATTGGGACCCTCTGTCAGAGAAAGAACGAGGTCCAGCAAAAGCCCACCGTGTTGAAAAGAAACAAGCTATGAACGACTTGAAAGCAGCTGGTTTTTCTGTGACAACTGATGAGAATTATACCCATGATATGTGGATGATCATCGCTAACTGTAATACCTAGCCATAATTCTGGGGGGATGCAGATGAAAAAATTAAATCTCTATTATATCGTCAGTATTATTACACTGGTGTTTATGATGTTTATTCTCTTTAGAACGTTGCAGGTGACAGGCTGGTTTGAAGAACATAGGGGCAAGAGTCCGGCAGAGCGGGTACTCCAGTTATACCCTGGAAATTATCGACTCAATACATCGGTGAGCGACCATTCTGAAAAAAAGGTACAGGTTGAATCGATTACAAATACGGGTAATGCAGGAGCGTTGATAATTCGAATTGACTCCCTGGCAGCATATCTGGTGGAGGTGAATGATTTTGAGGATGAACAGATCCTGGTTGTAATCTATGATTTTGATTCAACCGGTGCTCCAAAACGTCTTGAAGGATGCGAATTGCTGTTGTCAGAAGATGAGGCAGAAAATTTTAAAGGCAGTACAATAGGTGATTTTTGTGGGCTCAAGGAGCAGTCCTCGGAGTATCTTGCACTGGATCTATTGCTGAGTGGTCCCATCGTGTCACTGAAAATTCAGAAGTATGTTTTAGATCAGGTAAACAGTCCTGATACGCAGAAATATTTGTTAGAGAGGGTAGATTCATGGTAGAGAGTAAAAAAGATATCAAATTCAAGCTGACACGTACTGATCCTTCAGGTGCTCGACGGGGTCATTTCTTTACGGAGCACGGCAAGGTTGAGACGCCTACCTTCATGCCTGTTGGAACTGCTGGCTACGTACGCTCTACGCCCATGCGTGATGTGGCTGAATCCGGCGCACAGGTTGTTTTGGGGAATAGCTATCACCTTTCCCTGGGGGAAAGACTTCAAACCGTGAAGCGTGCAGGAGGTTTGCATCGTTTTATGGGCTGGGAAGGTACCATTCTCACTGACTCCGGTGGCTTTCAGGTTTTTTCACTGGAAGGTAGCGAGATTACTGAGAAAGGTGTTTCTTTTCAGTTTGAAGAAGATGGTCAAAAGCTTTTCCTTGGACCTGAGCAGTCCATGGCAATCCAGCGTGATCTGGGTTCTGATATCGTGATGGCATTTGATGAGTGTGTCGATTACAAGGCTCCACAGGAGTACGTCCAGAAATCAGTTGAACGCACAACGCGTTGGGCTGAGCGAAGTCGTGAATATCCTCTCCAGGATCACCAATTTATGTTTGGTATTGTCCAGGGAGGCATTTTCCAATCATTAAGACGCCAAAGTGCCATAGAAATCACCAATATTCCTTTTGATGGATTTGCCATCGGTGGCGTCAGCGTAGGAGAAGGACTCGACCTGCTTAAGGAAGTGGTGGGATATACTACACCATTGCTACCCCCCATGAAACCCCGTTATCTCATGGGTGTGGGCTTACCAGAGGATATCCTCGCTTCGGTTGAACGAGGAATCGATATGTTCGATTGTGTGATACCTACACGCTATGGGAGACAAGGAACTCTGTTTACCAGAATGGGCAAATTGCGTATTATGGACAAGGTCTTCAGAAAGGACAAATACCCACTGGATACGGCCTGTCGCTGTTATACCTGTCAGACCTACTCACGCATGGTCCTGAGGTATCTGTTTTTCTCAAAAGATCCACTTGCTGAAACGCTGGCAACTATACATAACCTGACCTTCTATCAAGACCTGATGGCTGATATCCGCAGAGCTATTGAAAAAGGCAATTATGAAAATTTTCAGCGGGGCTGGCTAAATAGCTATTTTCGGAAGAACAGTCCCCGAAAGAAATAAATTACGTCAAAGATTACTATCTGAATGTGCCCTTGCTTTGACGGGGGTGGTCTTTTAAATTTGGATTCAATTTTTGTTAGAGCCGGAGGAATAATGGGCGACATAGATTTTGCAAATGCTGATAGCAGGATGACCTACCTGAAAGAGAATCTCGGACATCTTATGAATGGGATTGATTCAAATTATGGTCAGGTTCTTATGGATGAGTTGATGCGTCGTATGGAAGCGACTGTCAGTGAGTTTAATGATGAAGTCAAAGCTATGTTAGGACAGCTCCAGGGGATAAAACCAAACTCTCGAGAAAATATCTTCACATCAGCGCCACAGCCTGAGCCAAAAGCTGCTCCAACTCCTGTAGCACCTCCAACTCCTGCAGCACCGCCAACAACTGATCTAAAACCAGTCCCACCTGTAGAAGAACCAGAGTCACCTCAATTCAATGCTGATCTAAACGAGCCTGAACCAAATAATGATGAACCAGAGTCTGCAGGTTCAGTTAATGAAGTGGAAATTGATGTTGATCTTAATGGTGAGGAACTTTCGGACTTTGAGAAAAAACTTAGGTCATTGACTCGCTAGCGAATCCAACCAATAATTATTTTATCTAAAGCGGCGACATGGATCGTCGCTTTTTATTTACCTGAAGTGTAGAATCTGGGGTTGATGATCTGAAGCCGCTGTAATCTCAGGGTGTTGAAATCGGGTAGCTTTTATCACCTCAATGTCTTCACCGATAAATATATAATCAATCCGGCGATCAGGATGATCGGCAGGAAAGGTTAGGTCTGGTTCCAGGCTCAGTTCTTTGAGACCATCTCGGAGGTGCTTAATAATTTCGAGATAGTTTTCTGATTTTGGTTCAAAATTAAAATCACCACCCAGAACCAAGCTATCATGATCTGGCAGCACCTCGATAATACGTCTGATTTGCTCCAGTCGCTCCTCAGCTCTTAAGCCGAGATGGGTCCCCATAATGGTGAGAGTGTCACCCCAGACATCAATCCGGCTTAAAAAGACAGTTCTGCCCTCTAGAAGACTATCCGTGGATAAATCAACAATATGAAAATCGATAATGGGGTACCGGGATAGCAGGGCATTGCCATATTGTCCGCCATCATAATCAATGGATCTGCCAAATACAGAGAACAGATCCAGTAATTTTCCCAGACTATCAGCTTGAAGGACTCCAAATGCGCGAGCAGTGCCCTCATCGACTTCATTCAGAATGACAATATCCGGATTGGCAGCTTTAATAACACGAGCCGTACGCTCCAGATCTAGAACGCTATCCATGCCTACACCATGTCTGATGTTGTATGTCATGATACTGTGGCCATCTCGTTGTATTGAACAATTGAAGAGGATACTGCTCGTCAGGAGTAATACTGGAACACAGAAACTTCGCATCAGTTAGCGTCTATTCAAAAATGCGTTTTGCAAAAGCGAAGCGTCGTCCCAAACTTTCAGCATAATCCGGATCATTAGGATTCATGCTCTGGATCTGAACACCTTTGCCCAGACTATGAATCACCTTGCCATCACCCATATAAATCGCTGTGTGAGTTATCATGCGCCGACTACCTGCAAAAAATAAGATATCTCCTGGAAGCATGGCTTCCATCCAGCCCGGATATCCAACCATGCGACCCACATTAGCGATTTCGTCTGAATCTCTGGGCAAATAGATATTATTAAGGGCATAACTCTGCATGACAAATCCTGAGCAATCCACACCCTCTGCGGATCGGCCGCCCCAGACATAGGGTAGATCCAGGTATTGTTTTGCAGACTTGAGAATCTCCTGACGTAGTGGATTATTGGCGGGGTCAATAAGGTTGTAATGATCTGGTGATAATTCCAGCTCGCTTCCATCAGCCAGTAGTAGCATATCATTTCGTAGATACGGGAGCCGAGTTCCCATCATGATGATCATCCCGTTCTCTAAGGTGTCATTTTCAGTGAATACGGCATGTTTGCCGATATGATAGCGGTTCCACTCCTCAAGTTTTACACGGCGCAAAGCATCTTTGGGAATAAACCCCAGATAACCAATGGCCGATTGAACCTGTAGATATTTACCCTTTTCTCGGATAAGACGAACCGGTTCACCATACAACATTTCAGTGCCTTCCTGCTTATGGTCCACAGGTTTATAGCGACCCATGACGTAGGGCTCTGAAATAATCCCATAGGCCAGATCATCTGAAAATGTTTCAGGCAGGTAGTGAACAGAATCAATCAACTCAAATTTATACCCAGCTTTCTTCAGTTTGCGTGCAATGCCCTTAACTGGTATGGAATAAAAGGCTTCACCAGTGAGAGTGATGATTGACCCGTCTATTTGGGCCTGGACGTCTTGGTACCAGATTCGCTGATCCAGATAAAAATCGATATTAGCCTTTTCGATGAGAGCGTGAATCTCAGCATGCTGCTTGTGCGAGGGGAGGTGGATACAACTGTTCAGAGTGAGTACTCCGAATATAATTATGAGGATAAATTTTCTGTAAACTGAAGTGATGTGCATGTGAATCCGCCCTTTATAACTATCTGCCATTTGAGCAATGAAAGTAATTTTATTAAGGGCTGCCTTGCAACCATTCATCTTCGCATTCAGCAGGTAAAACCAGGCTGATTAATTTTTTTCAGGCGAATAATAGGACTGGATATTTGTTTGCAATGAAATACGTTGTATCAGAGGGAGCTCAAAATGCAATTCGACAAAGCCTATCTTATCAGTCTTGAACGCAGTCCTATCAGGCGTAAAAATTTCTATCGCTATGCCAGAAAGACAGGTCTGGATGTTGAGTGGTTCCCAGCTCTCTATGGACTGGATGTTGACATAGACGGCTACCAGAAGCGTGGGTATTTGAGTGAAGATTTCGAATTGAGGCTGGCTGGAAGTTTGGGAACGCTGTAGAGTCATGTCCATGTCTGGGAGAAGATTGCTGAAGATCCTCAGTGTGATATAGGTTTGGTTTTTGAAGATGATGCCATTTTCAATCGACGGTTTTCAGCAGATCTAAAGGCTATCAATCAAGCGGATATTCCTGAGGACTGGGATATGCTTTGGCTGGGCTGGCATAAGTTGGATTGTGATCCTGTGAACGAAATTATTGGATCTCCTCGCAAAACGGAAGGTAAAAGTGTGAATTCGGGTCATTTTGCATATATGATCAAATCTTCAAGCGTTGAAAAAATGAAAGCCCTGTTATTGCCTTATGACAATAGACGTTCCAAGGATGTTTTATTGAGACAAAATTTTGGTTCCTTTGGAGCGTATTTCCTGTTAGAGAAAATAGTTAAAACACCCATTATCGGGTTTGACTCGGTTCGCAAAAACATCAATAATCCTCAGCGGATTGAAGGTCGACCTGTAAAAAAACTGGTCCAGAAAATCAGGAAATTTTTTCTCGAATAAGTTTTAAAGATTGCCCGCGATTTTATTGATTTTTTGTCCCTTTTTTGAAATTTGATCACCGATGTTTTTCATATCTGCGAGGATTGAAAATGAATGCATTCCTGGACCCGACCAGATTGTGGGTTCGTCACCAACTTCCTTTTCAAATTGTCCTATGAGGGATTCCAAAGTTTGTTGATCAGCTCTCACGGTAGCCAATATCTCTTCCAATTGATTCAGGACCATTTTGTCAGTCCTGGAATCCTGCCGACTATTCGCTATTTCATCGGCAAGTGACTGAACGGACTGGTTTAATTCTACGATATATTTATCCATTTGTTTTCTAAGCTCTACCACTTTTATTTTTGAGATATGGTGTTTGTTCAGCAAATCTACAAATTTATTGGAAGATATATTATAGGCTTTGGACAGGGATTCGAATTTGTCTGATTGGACCTCATATTCTTTTTTAATGGTCTGAAAGTTATCCCAACTCGATGATTTTGATTCAATCTTTTTCTTACCTTTTACCAGTCGGCTGAATTTAGCCTTTAAGTGCTCCAACTGTTTGGCGGTTTGTTTGAGCTTGGTGAGGGACCGTGTCATTGCGCCTAATTCTGTTGAGAGCGCGGGATAGGGGGACATTGTGGAATCGGGGATATTGCTTGAGAGTTGATTGTAGATTCCCCGTTTTTCGCGACGGTCCTTGGCAATTTTCACCAGAGCTTTATTGATCTCCTTCTGGGATTGGGAGAAGGTTTTTTTTATATCAGAAGTTTTATAGTATACGGTACAGGAGCCCAGCATTATTAACAAAATAAACGTACTGAAAAACAGGAAAGTAAGCTGTGGCGTGCGTGTTTTAGGCATTGTACACCTCTGTGTTTTTAATGGTTGGTCACTACCAATTTATGTGCTGAATGATAATTCTTATAAAAATTTGCAAAAATTATTTGTTAATCAGACTTCAAAAATGAATAGCCCCATTCAGACATTGATGTGAGAATCGGTTCAAGTGTTCGGCCACCGTCTGTCAGCGAATATTCAACTTTTGGCGGAACAACAGCGTAGACTTTCCGATGTACAATCTTATCCGCTTCTAACTCACGTAGCTGCTTGGTCAGCATTCTTTGGGTAATGCCAGGGATTATTTTCTTCATCTCGCCAAAGCGTCTTGTATCCTGAAACAATAGCCAGAGGATGATCGGCTTCCATTTCCCACCTATAATGGAAACGGTGGCTGTAACAGGACAAAAATATTCTTTAATTATATCCATGGTATCCTTTACGGTACTATAGCACTATATAGTGCCTACTTGTCTTTATACACACTTCAATTATAATTGATACCATAGGGTGGTGCAAGTGTTACCACAGCAAAAAATAATTTCTATTAGAGGGTCAAAAATGACTGATGCAAAAGAGAAAAAAGAAATAGCACTCAATTTATCGAGGGCAATCATGGGCGGAGATTGGAAACAAGTAGACAAATTACTGGCTGATGACTTCCAATACACAGGAGATGGCTCCATGGCAATTAATAAGCAGCAATATGTTGGATTCATGAGGGGCAATTTATGCTCTGCTATGACCGATATGGATATGGATTTTTTGAGAGTGCTTGTCGACGGTGACCTGGTCGCAGTTGATTACACCAATAAAATGACTCATAGCGGAGAATTTTTTGGTATTCCTGCAACCGGGAAAAGGGTGACAGCAACAGGACAATTTATGCGAGAGGTAAGAAATGGAGAGGTCTATGCAGAGTGGCAGACCACCAATGCGATGGGCCTCGTACAACAAATTAAAGGGGATCTACAAAAATGAGTGGGGCGAAAATGAAAGCTGCTATTACAACGGCATACGGATTATCAGATGTTTTGAACATTGAAGAGGTGGCTATACCCACTATAGCAAGTGATGAAATATTGGTGGAGGTGAAAGCAGCCTCCATTAATCCCCTGGACTGGAAAATACGATCTGGTGAATTAAAAATGATGACAGGCAAAATTGCCCCGAAAATACTTGGATCGGACTACTCTGGAATTGTTAGTAAAATAGGTACTGACATTAATAATGTTAAAATTGGTAATCAAGTTTTCGGGATGGTAAATGGCATGAAGGTGAAGGAGGGGTCACATGCTGAATTCATCCGGGTTAAAGAAAATGATATTTGGCTTAAACCTGAAAATATTGAGTTTGAAGAAGCTGCTGCAATCCCACTGGTAGCCCTAACAGCCCACAAAGCTCTGATTGAGATTGCCCAGTTAAGCAAGGGCAGCTATGTTTTGATCAATGGGTGTACGGGTGGGGTTGGAAGTGTTGCAGTTCAAATCGCAAAATCATTAGGTAGTGAAGTTTCTGGAATTTGCAGTACTAACAATCTTGAGTTTGCAAAAAATTTAGGTGCAGACCATGTGATTGATTACAAAACTGAAAATGTCCTGGAAAAACCGATTAGCTACGATGTGATTCTTGATACCGTTGGAAATTTGAAATATTCCCAGTCAAAAAAGATCCTAAAGCCAGCTGGTCTTTATGTCACCACTGCAGCGACTATACCAGCCATGTTGTTTGGACCACTTTTAAATGTGTTCAGACAGAAAAAAGCCAAACTTGTCATGAATTCTCCCAATTCAAAAACATTGAGCGAGATCAAATCCATGGTTGAGAATAATCAAATTCGCGGTCATGTCTCAAAGGTCTTCAAACTTGAAGACGTGCGGGAAGCGCATGATTTAAGTGAGAGGGGTGGCTTTACCGGGAAACTGGTTCTAAAGATGTAATTCCTCATATAACGGATTAGTCGATCTTGTTTTCATTCCTGCGCTTACAGTTGCCCGATCACACGAGACATTAAGTGTTACTATTGGATGAAATTAAGATCGACGACGCGTGCTGAAAACCGGATACTTTCCTAAATCAATATTATACTTCTCAGACTGTTAACTAATTGGCTTGCCCACTTATACATATGCTAATAATATGGCACGCTATTTACGGGCTCCGGTAGCTCAGCTGGATAGAGCAACGGCTTTCTAATACATTGACATGCGCGCCCGTAGCTCAGCTGGATAGAGCATCTGCCTTCTAAGCAGAGGGTCACAGGTTCGAATCCTGTCGGGCGTACAGACCAATAACCCCTTGTAACAATTAGAGTTGCGAGGGGTTTTGTT
>JABIFG010000076.1 GCA_018650795.1 Fidelibacterota bacterium | reverse complement strand
GCGACTGGCTAAGGATTAAGGGGTACAAGAAGAGCGCAGAGCTTACGGACAGTGACTTGCAGTACCTGTTGAAACGAGTCCGCCAGGCGGCTATTGAGGGCGGTTCCGTAGCTCTTGGTGATCGTCCGGCGTTTATGACGGGAGAGAGCGCCGTGCGTGGAGCAACAAAAAAGAGACTGGAAGACGCAGCCTTAAAAGGGGCGCTTTACGATAAAAGAGAAGAAAACGAACGTCTTGAGCGTATCAGGCAAGAGCTTGATGATGAGTACAGCAGTTTAGGGACGGTTGACGAGATTGAGGTGGATAGGTCAGGTCTTGAGGTCGATGAGGATGGCGATCTAACGGATGATTCCATTGATGAGCTGTACATCAGAGCGGAACAGGAAATAGCGGAAGTAGTTGAGTCACGCAAAATCAAATCTTTTGAAGACATTGATCATCATGCAACGCAAGTACAGGCGTATTACTCGATGATTGAGGTTCTTGATGAGCTTGGACTGAGTTATCGAGATGTAAATTCAGGAGGCTCTTCATGGTACATAGAGGTTTTCCCTGGTACAGAAAAAGAGATGAAGTTCAGGTTTTCCGATCATGCAAGGCAGACGCGCTTGCTTGAGCATGAGCAGACCGGGTGGAATTGGGTGGTTGGTCGTGACGGCGTTGCGCTGTCCGATATGATTCAGTCGTTATCGACAAAAGAAGACGTAGAGATAGAGGCAAAATTCAGCCGCAAACCAGAGTCAACGACTCCGGGCGTGGAGAATATTACAAGGGCCGATCTGTTCACCGGGATACTCGATGGGCTCAAGGGTGTGAGTAAAGAGAAGCAGCGGAATATCCTGCACAATATCTCTCGTGTGGCCAGGGGTGAAATCGATGGTTACAAGGCTCTGCTTGATATTGATCCAGAGCTTGGAGAGCAGGTGCGCAGCTATTACAACTCAGAAATGTTCTCTGATGGGTTCAATACTCCATCTGAGGCAGTCACTGATTGGTTGAAGTTCAAGGCTGTGGACAAGCTCTCAAGCCTGAAGAAGACGCAGACAGAGATTGAGAAGACCTATGGTGAGCTTGCTGATGCAGAGAATACCTACATGCAGGAGACTTTGTATCATGGTCGAGCACAAGACAAGATTGAGCGCATAGAGCGCAATTACGTTGAGCCGATCAAGAACATAATGGGTATTGCCAAGATTGATTTGGCGGATGTCGATGATTATATCTATGCTCTTCATGCTCATGAGGCGAACGAGCGACTGAGGAAGATCAATCCCACTGAAGATGAGCTGGATCAGCTGAAGGCCGAGACGAAAGAGCGAATTGTTGAGATTGAGGGTGGAGAGCTTGAGCAGAAGGGCTTGCTATCGAAGGTTAGAACAAAAGAGCGCCAGAAGGCTCTTGAGAGAGAGCTTGAAGATCTGAAGATGCTGCTTGATGGGTATAAAACATCTAGGCCATATTCTGGTGATAATACTTCCTTGTCTGGTATGAGTAATGAGGAGGCGGATGAGGTGCTGTCTCGCTGGGATGTATCCAAGCCGATGGAGAATATTGCAGCAAAAGTGCGTCAGATGCTTGATGAGAACCTTGACCGGATAGAGATTTATGGGCTTGAAAGTGCTGACGCGATTGAGGCTATGCGTGGAACCTATGATAACTATGTTCCGTTGAAGGGGCATGAGCTAGAAGGTAAGGGGGCTGGCACTGGTGCCGGGTTCCATATCAGGGGTAAGGAAACCCAACGGCGTACCGGTCGAACAACTAAGGCTCAGAACATCTTGGCGCAGGCTGTGGCAGACGTTGAGAAAACGATTGTGCGAGCCGAGAAGAACAAGGTTGGTCAATCCCTGCTTCGTCTGGTATCCCAGAACCCCAACTCTGAAATGTGGGAGGTCAACAAGCCGGAGCGGTCCAAGGCTATCGATAAGGTGACTGGGCTCGTGAAGGATAAGCAAGACCCAACATACCAGCTACGGGATAATGTTCTATCTGTGAAGGTTCACGGTGAAGAGCACCACATTACCTTCAATGAGGATAATGTTCACGCAATGCGGATAGCTACCGCAATGAAAAACCTTTCGGGCAAAGAGATGAATGTCTTTTTGAAGGGGGCCGCAGCCATGAACCGATACCTGGCCATGATCAACACCTCATTGAACCCTGAGTTTGTGATTACCAACTTGGAGCGTGACCTTCAGACGGCTATGATCAATATGCAGGCGACTGATGTTGCTGAGGTGAAGGCTAAGGTGATGAAGGGTGTTCCGGGGGCAATCAGGGGCATTTACCGGGCGCAGCGTGGCAAGGGGTATCTCAAGGGCGAGAATTCATACTGGCAGAAAGAGTATGAGGAGTTCCGTGCTGCCGGTGGCCAGACTGGATGGGTTGATCTGCACGCTGATACCGAAGTGAAGGCTGAGGCGATTCGGAAGGAGCTTGCCGGTGGTGGCATGTTCAGAAAGTCCGGAATGAAAGCGATCCATGACTTGATGATGGATGCCAATACTGCAGTTGAAAACGGAGTTCGATTGTCGGCCTATACCCAGGCTAGAAAACTGGGAGCGTCGAAAGACAAGGCCGCGAATATGGCCAAAAATCTAACCGTGAACTTCAACAGGAAGGGTGATGCTGGTCAGATGATCAATGCAGGCTACCTGTTCTTTAATGCGAGCATTCAGGGTATGAGTGTGATGTTGACTGCGTTGAAGAACAAGAAGGCTAGGCGAATGGTCTACGGCGTTATTGCAATGAGTGCCATACTTGATATGGTGAATCGCGCAATCGGTGGCGACGATGAAGATGGCGAGGCTCTGTATGACGGCATTCCTGATCACGTTAGGGAGAGAAACTTTATCCTGATGCGGGCCGATGGCAGTGGTGAGTACGATATGTTCACGAAGCCCTACGGTTACAGTATGTTTGCAACTATTGGCGAAGAGATCGGAAAGGCGTTCCCGGATCTGGGCAAAAAGAATTACAGTCCTGCTGATGGTGCGCTTCGGGTTGCCTCAAGCTCTATTGATGCGTTTAACCCGCTTGGTGGGTTTGGTTCAGTGCTACAGCTGGTGTCGCCTACCGTGATTGATCCGTTTGTTCAGATCGCAGAGAATAAGAGCTTCTTCGGGGCTCCAATCAAGCCAGAGGCCAAAGGCTTTGGGAAGACGGAGAAGCCGGAGTATCAGCAGCACTGGGCTTCTGCACGCGAGATCTCAAAGGATACGGCAAAATGGCTGAATGATATGACTGGTGGCACAGAGGTTCGTCCTGGTGCCGTGAACTGGTCTCCTGAGCATATTGATCATTGGCTGGACTTCATTGGCGGGGGTGTGGCTAAGACTGCTGCGAATACGGCTTCTACACTGAATCAGATGTTCTCAGAGGACGATCTCGCCAGAGAAAACATCCCATTGATTCGCAGAATGCACGGCAAGGTTGACCATGTGCGCAATGTGCGTGATGAGTATCTTGAGTATGCTACTGACATAGAGTATACGCTGAAGGCATGGAATGAAGCCAAGAAGAGAGGGAATATTGCGCCTCTTGATGCAGAAGTAGAGGCGAAGAAGAGCCTAATCTTCAGGTATAAGAGTGTTGAGAAGCGACTCAAGAAACTACGAAGCAGGAAGAAGATGATTGATCTGCGTAATATTCCTGACGCACAAAAGAAGCTTGAAAAAGAGAAGGTGCAGGCTGAAATCACCGGCATTCACCGGGACTTCAACGGGATGTATGAAGAGAAGGTGCTAGGGCTGTAAGTTCGGTAATAGCACTGTTTGTTTAGGTCGTTAGGCTGGCAGGTCGGGACGGTAACGGGATCTATCAGAGTTTAGGTCGTTAGGCTGACTATTCCCACAAGTAACTAACCTGTGAGTAGGTCGGAACAAAAAGAAACCCACCGAACTAGGGAGTAGGGCGGGTAAAGCTCCAAAGGAGGAAGGAGTTAATCTATAGTGTACACTGTCCCCGCGTATACGTCCATGTACTGCTGACCTAAATCCATCAATCCCCCTCCTTCACGAATACGCCATTAATCACGTTGCCCTTCCGGTCCGCGATCTTGTGGTACGCTCGCTCTAGGCACCTCTCAGCAGACGTACCACTTAGAGCTGCCAGCAGTATCACAGTAACCTGCAAATCTCCGATCTCG
>JABIFG010000075.1 GCA_018650795.1 Fidelibacterota bacterium | reverse complement strand
CTTAAATAATAGTCTTAGTGCTGTGCAAGCACTATCAGCCACCGATAGTGTTGGTGATGATTTTAGTGTTAAGGTTAGTGATGGTGCTAATACCACTGCAGCACAAACATTGAGCTTTGCTGTTACTGGGGCGAATGATGCGCCAAGCATAAATGTATCAAACCTTACAAACATTGATGAAAACACCCCTCAAGCTGTCGCAGCATTAGTCTCTGCTAATGATACAGAAGATGGCTCTTTGTCAGTTGTTTTAAGTGGTAGCGGTGTAGATGATGATAAATTTGAAATCATAAATGGTGATCTGCGTATTAAAGCTTCTGCTGATTATGAAACTCAGAGTAATTATCGTGTTCAACTCTCAGTTACTGATACAGGTGGCACCACTACCTTAAAAAATATTGAAATCAGCGTTAACGATCTTGCTGAAAGTATCACGGGCTCAGTGGTTGATGGCTATGTTGCCGGTGCGACCATCTTCCAGGATTTGAATAATAATAATATTTTGGATGTGCAAGAGCCATACACAGTCACCTCATCCACTGGTGAGTTCACACTGACCAACATTGTGTCCTCATCCTCTGCACCATTGAAAATTATCTCAGGCTTCGATATCGGCACCAACAAAGCCATTGTTACTAGCCTTGGGTCGCTATCAACTTCCGCTGGACAAGTGGTCGTATCTCCTTTGTCAACCATTGCTTCACTGACTAATATTAATGATTCTGCAGTTGGCTCTGCAACCTCGATAGATCGTACCGCTACCTATTTTGATGTCTCTAGTACCTCACAAAGCAAAATCGATCTTCTAAGTGATGATCCGCTCGATAAGCTGCGTGATAGTGATGCGGATGTTGTTTTGGCAGCAAAAGATGTGTTTGAAGCCAATCAATTGGTGATGGCATTGACACATACTGCGGAATCTTTTGGTGATTATTTAGCCGCTGTGGTTGATGCTGCAGTACAAGCAGAGCTTAGCTCTCAAGGCATTACCGGCTATGACGTATTCGCCTCAGGTAGTATTGATGATTATAAAAAACTTGCTGCAGATGCTTTCATGGAGAGTACCTCTGCACACATTGTCCCTGCACAGACACTAACTTCAGATAATGCATTCCAAATAAGCAGCACACAGGTTATATGGAATGACTATGATCCAGCCAGTCAATTAGACATACAAAACCGCGTCACACTCTCAACCACTGATTTAGCAATTACAATCGATACCAGTGAGGCATCATTCAATCTGCAGAATCTCAAAAATGCCGCGAATGAAACTGGTGTGTTTAAAACCCCAACCATTAGTGTCGAACTAGCAAAAGTCCCAACAGGTTCTGGATCGGGCACCATCAGTATCGATTTAATTGATGGCAACGATGCAATATTTACGCCAGGCAATTGGCCTAATAGTGGTGAAAGAAAAGTACACCTTGATATTAACATTGATTGGACAGCTGATGGTGCCACAGCACAAATCACTCTGCCAGTTCAAACGGTATTGGGGTATTACTATATATCAAGTGGTAGTCGTATAGATTTTGAAATTGATAACCTTGACAGTGACACCATCTCAATCACCAAGGCGGGCCTTGATTATCCAGCCAGTCTCGATTTGAACTTCATCTCACTCATTGATAAATTTGAACAGGTTGGTTCGATCTCTGTCCTCCAAGAAGGTAGCTTTCATCTTACGGTGTCAACCGATCTGCCACTGGCAGATGAGAGTGGCAATACCATCACCTCTATTGGTAGCATCCTTAAGATTACCGATGGTAGTCCATTATCAGTCTTTGTGGCAGATGCAGATGCATATGAAGGGGATGCCACACCAACAGCCGTTGTTTATCTAAACCAGTCACACAGTGAAGATATAACCATTACATACTCACTCGGTTCTAATGGAACTGATACCGCAACCGCAGGCACTGACTATAGTGTGATAAGTTCTAACACGGTCACCATCCTGGCTGGTTACACCTCAGCGACGATTAACCTGCCAATCTTAGAAGACCTTAGCGTTGAAAACAACGAGACACTAACCTTATCAATTGATAGTGTATCAGCAGGTGTTTTAAGTAAATCAACTGCCAGCATTACCATTCATGACAGTACAACCACCGTACAAAGTAGCGGCGAGCTGACCAGTTTGTCTAATGATGTAGTTGATACTATTAACAGCTCAATTACCAGCACTTTAGAAGATGCTTACAAGTCTGCTGCCACCAATGCAGATAAAACTTGGACACTGAATAGTGATGTCTTTACCAATGCTGCTAATGATCTGGCACCGGGTTTAAAAACCATTATGGATGTCTTTTATAGCATTATCCAATCAGAAATTGATACAGCAGCAGATACACAGGATGTCACCGCTTTTGCCACTGCCTTAATGGTCGCTAATACTGCCACCAAACTGTTTGATCCATCGACCATTATTGGTACCAATATTAATGGTGATGGTTCGTATCTTGCAGGTCAGTCACTTACGACATTAACAGCTGCCATTGAAGCCGAATACACCACATTCAAAACGCTAGCAAACGACACTATTGGCGACATATTTGGCGACGATACTGCTGCTAACTTTGCCAATGCAACCGTTGCCATGCTCACTAATGGCAACGACACAGAAACCCTATCAAACGCAAGTGAGATTATTGCTACCTTTGATGGTGCAGATGTCGTCTATGGACTAGGCGGTAACGACAAGATGATTGGCGGCAAAGGTATTGATACTCTTTATGGTGGCGATGGCGATGACCAT
>JABIFG010000074.1 GCA_018650795.1 Fidelibacterota bacterium | reverse complement strand
TTTGGAATGTAATAAATTGTCTGGAAATTGAGGGCTTATTTTTTATTGTCTCAGTTCCCCGGCTAAAATATTTAGCTGCTACATCTATGATAGTAGTTCGTCTTGATGACCTCTATGGGCGAGAGGATTAAACACTGATGATAGGTCTGAATCTATAGCACCCGCAGAAATAAAAGAACTAACCAATGAAAGGAATCATACTAGCAGGAGGCAGCGGTACACGTCTCTACCCCACCACAAAAGGTATCTCAAAGCAGTTGGTGCCGATCTATGACAAGCCGATGATCTACTATCCACTTTCAGTACTGATGCTGGCAGGGATCAAAGAGGTGCTCATCATCACCACCCCGGAAGACCAGTCTGGCTTTATCCGCCTGCTAGGAGATGGCTCTGAGTTGGGAATGCAGTTTGAGTATGTAGTGCAGCCCTCCCCAGATGGGCTGGCTCAAGCCTTTATTCTGGGGGAAGCATTCATTGGGGGTGAAAACGTATGCCTGATTTTGGGGGATAACATCTACTACGGTCACGACCTCACCAAAACACTGGCCAATGCCGTAACCAATGCAGATGAATCATCTGCTGCTACAGTCTTCGGTTACCACGTTCAAGACCCGGATCGCTACGGAGTGGCTGAGTTCGATCATCAAGGCAATGTCGTGAGTCTGGAAGAAAAACCAGAAAACCCTAAATCCAACTATGCAGTAACCGGACTCTACTTCTATCCCAATGACGTCATACAAAAAGCGAAAGAAGTGAAGCCCTCGCATCGTGGAGAGCTTGAAGTAACCACGGTAAACCAGATGTATCTTGATGAGGGGAGATTAAGGCTGGAAAAAATGGGGCGTGGCTTCGCCTGGCTCGATACCGGCACCCATGAGAGCCTATTGGAGGCCTCCGCTTTTATCGAAACCATCGAAAAACGACAAGGGCTAAAAGTAGCCTGCCTCGAAGAGATTGCCTATGAACAGGGTTATATTACCCAACAGCAATTGATCCAATTGGCCCAACCCCTGGCCAAAAACCACTATGGTCAATACCTGCTGAAACGGGCAGAAGAGGGTGCTGAATAGTGGAGTTTGTACCACAACAGATTCCTGAAATACTCCTCATCAAACCAACGGTGCATGGAGATACGCGGGGCTACTTTGTAGAGACCTTCCGTCAGGATCAGTTTGAACAGGCGGTAGGAAACCGCGTCAACTTTATCCAGGATAATGAATCACGCTCCTCAAAAGGGGTATTACGTGGACTACACTACCAGCTCCCACCTTATGCACAAAGTAAACTGGTACGAGTCATCGAAGGGCATGTGCTCGATGTTGCCGTAGATGTTCGCACCGGTAGCCCCACCTTTGGGCAGCACGTAACCGCCGAACTTAGTGGCGAGAACAAACATCAATTCTGGATACCCAGAGGATTTGCGCACGGCTTTCTCGTACTGAGTGAGCATGCAACCTTCTCCTACAAGGTAGACAACTACTATGCCCCTGAACATGATCGGGGGATAGCCTACAACGACCCCACACTGAAAATTAATTGGAGACTGCCGCAGCAGATGTTGCAACTCTCGGAAAAAGATCAAAATCAGCCTGTCTTGAAACAGAGTGGAAGAGCCTTTATCTACGGAGATAAACTCTATGGGTAGGCAGCTACTCGTCATAGGCAGCAATGGTCAGTTGGGACGCTCACTGCAAAAAATAGTCAGCACCAGCAGCACCTATACCGAGATAATGTTCACCTTCGCAGGGCGAGAACAGCTCGATCTTAGTCACCCTAAACAGATCGCGGACTATTTTCAAAATAACCGTTATGACACCATCATCAACGCAGCCGCCTACACAGCTGTAGACAAAGCAGAGTCAGAGCCCGAACTGGCTGACCAGATAAACTATCAGGCTGTCGCCCAACTGGCAGAGATTGCAAAACAGCATCAAACAGCACTACTACACGTCAGCACCGATTACGTATTTGATGGCAACAACCACACCCCTTACCATGAAAATGAGTCACCACATCCACAAAGTGTTTATGGAAAGAGCAAGCTCAAAGGGGAGCAAGCGATGATAGAGATAGGCCCGCAGGGCTGTATCGTCAGAACAGGGTGGCTCTACTCCGAGTTCGGGCATAACTTCGTTAAGACCATGCTGCGTCTGGCACAAGAGCGAGAGCAGATCAACGTGGTTGATGATCAGATAGGTACCCCAACCTACGCCACCGACCTAGCGTATGCACTACTCAACATAGCAGAAACTAAGAACCAACCTCCTTTCCCTAGTAGGACAATCACTAAAAAGGGGGTGGAAACCTACCATTATGCTAACGAAGGAGTCGCAAGCTGGTATGATTTTGCACAAGCTATCTTTGAGATAGCGGAAAAATCCTGTAAAATTAATCCCATAGTGAGCGATCAATACCCTACACCAGCAAAGCGTCCCCACTACAGTGTACTCAGTAAACGTGCAATCAAACAGCAATTTCAACTTCAGATCCCATATTGGAGATCCTCCTTGAAACAGTGTCTGGAAGCCATTAACAACAATCATGGATAGACAACGCACCTTTCTCGTCACCGGTGGAGCTGGATTTATCGGCTCCGCAGTAATTCGACACCTCATTCGCGACACCACACATACCGTTATCAATGTAGATAAGCTGACCTATGCTGGTAACCTGGAATCACTACAAGAGGTTGATGCAGACTCCCGGTACCATTTTGAGCAGGTTGATATCTGTGATGATGTAGAGATTGCTAGAGTATTTCAACAATACAAGCCTGATATAGTGATGCACTTGGCAGCAGAGTCTCATGTAGATCGATCCATCGATGGCCCGGCAGAGTTTATCCAGACCAACGTAGTGGGTACCTCAACCCTGTTAGAGCAGGCACGAAACTACTACAATCAATTGCCTGCAAAGAAACAGACCGGTTTTCGTTTTCACCACATCTCCACAGACGAAGTCTATGGAGACCTGCCGCACCCGGATGAGGTAACAGAAGAGGAGAGAGAAAATCTCCCTCTATTTACAGAGCAGACCCCCTACGCACCCAGTTCGCCCTATTCGGCCAGCAAAGCGAGCTCAGACCACTTGGTACGTGCATGGCACCGCACCTTCGGGTTACCTGTACTCATTACCAACTGCTCCAACAACTATGGCCCCTATCAATTCCCGGAAAAATTGATCCCGCTAGTGATACTAAATGCATTAGAAGGAAAACCCCTCCCCATCTACGGAAAAGGCAACCAGATACGGGATTGGCTCTACGTAGATGACCATGCCCGAGCTCTGGTGCTCTGCGCCATTCAGGGGGAAGTAGGAGAGACTTACAATATTGGTGGACATAACGAAAAGCAAAATATCGAAGTGATCTATGCTTTATGTGACGCACTAGATGAGATCAGACCAAAAGATAGCTCTTACAGAGAACAGATTGCTTATGTCACAGATCGCCCCGGTCATGATATGCGCTATGCGATTGATGCCAGTAAAATAGAGAGTGAGTTGGG
>JABIFG010000073.1 GCA_018650795.1 Fidelibacterota bacterium | reverse complement strand
GTCTCATAAACGGCCGATATATAGACACCCCGGGGCCTCTAAACGTAGCCCTAGTACCGTTTCTATATACCTACTCCCCCTACATGCCAGCGAGAATTTCCGTTCCTATATAGAGAAATCGTCTCAAATACGTATCGGATTCAAATTGGGAGTTTGTGGAGTCTCATAAACCTGGGATTATAATCTGAACTATGTGCAATTGGGGATGGAGACTTTTGAATGACTGACAAGGGGATTTTCAGTCCCCTGCTTCGCTCTATATATCAGTCAGTTACAGGGACGAGTGTCCAAAAAGTGTCCATGTTTAAAAAACCCCTGAGTTTGGTCAGGGGCATTGAATATCGTGTACTACTCTCTTTTACTTTCTATCGGAAGTACTTCCTTATTTCAGGTACAACAACTTGAGAACCTGACTATTATCACCTGCTATAAGCCTAGCAAAGTAGATCCCTGTGCTAATGGTTCTTCCTTCTGCAGATTGTCCATTCCAGACCACATTGTACCAGCCTGCGGTTTGTTGTCCGGATTCAAGTGTCCTCACAATATTTCCTCGTAGGTCATAGATTTCCAACGAAACATATGAATAATCAGGTATTCCATAACGTATTGTAGTGCTAGGATTAAATGGGTTTGGAAAGGCAGGCGAGAGGACAAGTTCCTTAGGTAGTTGTCTTCCATATATCCCAGTTGGGGGTATTTCACTAACCAGGGCGGAAAAATCCAGAGTTATTGGGTCGATACAAATTGGTAATGAGTAACTCTGACAATGAGCTGTAGCCACATCAAGGGCGAAGTTAATTTCCATATTACTGGGGACGCTAGGTGCGATAATTAACTCGAAAAAGACGTCCTCTGTTCCAGATGCCCCGAGTGAGTCAACATTAACTTCGGCGGTGAGGAATTCTATTCCATCCGATGTGGTAGAGATATTAAATGATAGTGGGGTTTCCAGAGCTATTGGTGCAGAATTACTCACTGTGACCATGATCTGCGTTGTATCACCAGGGAACCATAAATTTGTACCGTCGTTACCAATTAATTCAGGTTCACTTAATTGAATATTCCACTTCACAACTTGCAAATCAATCGGTCCATTCGAAGCCGTGGTTGTGTCTAACCCATCTGTAGCGATTACAGACCAGGTGAGTCGTGAGGTATCAGTGACAATAGACAAAAGTAAATTATTTAGCGCAGTCCAGTCTATGACATTGACCGTGTCATTTGTAGAAAATGCTAATGGTTCAAGACCTGGGGCAAATAATTCTAACAAATATGTGATTGAATCACTATCATCATCACTGGCTGAAGACCAATAGTAACTCATTTCACTAATGACCGCCTCCTGTCTAAGTGAGAGAACAATATTTTCGTTTGGACTGATTTGGTTGAAGGCGTTTGGAGGAAAATTGACTGCATTCACCATGATATACACTGCACCGGTGTCTGAAAATTCTCCATCTGTGACAGTAAAAACAAATGAGTCTAAGCCGCTGAACCCCGGATCAGGAGTGTAGGTCAAATTAGGTGGATCCCCAGGCAACGAACCGTCTTGAGGTAAGGTCGTGATATTAAATGAGAGCAGGTCTCCGTCAGGGTCCATAGCGAGCAATTCAAAGGAAACTGGTATTCCCATATCCGTCATGAGATTTAGATCCTCAGCGATCGGTGGCTGGTTGGGACCTGACTCACCAATTGTCACGGTGACTATTATCTCCTGAGGATAATTTTCTCCATTTGGATGAGATGCATGGAGAACCAAGTAGGCAGTATGTGTACCTACTGAAAGGTTTTGATCAACCCTGATTGAAAAACCAAAATCTAGTGTGCCATCTGGAAGAATTGATCCGTTTGACGGCGTAAGCGAATGCAACCAGCCCTGATTACTCGTGGCAAACCAGTTCACAGACTCTGCACCATTATTGGTAATGGAAAGATTCTCTTCATGATTGACAATAGTTGAAGAGACCTGGTAGCTTAATTCCACTGGATTGGGTAGAATGGTAAGATCTGGTTCGCCAGCAGTACTCCCCCAAACTAATGATACCTGTAATTCCAGACTCGGTTCGTTCCCGGCATTTGAGGTTATATTTATGGTTCTTGAGTGAGCCCCTACACCCAATTCTGATCCATTTACACTTATACTAACAATGGCAGAGTCTGATGGATTGATGCTTCCGGATGAGGGCTCTAGAAGTAGCCAATCAACATTGCTAATATAGGACCATTCCATAGCATATAGCCCGCTGTTGTAGAGTACAATATTTTCGGTGCCAAGTGGTGACTCATTACTCGCAAATGTGAATTCTACAGTCTCACTGGAAACGCTAATCTGGGGCGACTCCGCATCCATAAATGTCACCCGACAATTGCTAAAACCTGAACTACTACCATCTCCATTCGTCAGTGTTGCCGTGAGATATTCACCAGATGACAAGCTGGCAGCTTGGGTTGTGCTAAACTGCCCTGAGCCATTAGAATCGGGAAGAAGAGTAGTGAATCCTAAATAGGTCTCCCCTTCCCCAGCCCCTGAACCATCACAGCTGGAGTTTCCAAAAAATTCGACCCGCTGAATCCCGATATCAGAATTGGTGTAGCTTCCTGAAACAGTAACACTATCAACAGCTAAATTGATAATGGCCGAATTCAGATTTGGTGTAGAAACTGAAACATGTGTCAGATTCCCTATGCCTTGGTTGACATTGTTGAAGATTGAATTACCAAGAATACTATTTCCATTGCCCGTTAGAACCAGAAGACTAATACCCGACCCTCCATTATTGGCAATAGTATTGCCCCCATTTGGACCACCTATAATATTATCAAAGCTAGTGCCAGTAAGCCAAATACCATCTGCAAGATTTCCGATGGCGGAGGCATCAGGCGCACAACCGATATAGTTTCCACTGATGATGACATCCGAAATATCAAATGCAAATATGCCTGCCTCACCATTATTACCACTAATAATGTTATCGGAAATAATTAGTCCCGCTACATCATTATATACCCTTACACCAGAAGCAGCGTTACCAAGTGGACCAGTTCCTGCAGAATTTGTCCCAATCCAATTACCAGATATTGTAATGTTTTGTGTGGTTGAGTCCGATACTTCAATCCCTGCAAAGCCCGATCCTGAGATCAAATTTCCAGAAATAACAGTGTTGGTAGCACCGTTTCTTATGCCGACACCTGATTGAGAGCTACCTGCGCTAATTTCCCCCGCTAAATCACAGCCGATATAATTTCCCAAAATGCTATTCCCATCACCGGTACCATTAATGACGATACTATTTACGCGGTTTCGTTGTTCCAGACTTCCACCAACCCGATTCCCCGATGTTGCTCCCAGATCGATGGAGCCGACGTCACAAGCTTCCACAAAATTTGAATCTGAACCCATTGAGATTGCAGTAACTTTCACACCTCGGATTCCGCTCTTTCCGCCTTCCAGATTAATGACGGCATATTCCCCGGCTATTTCGGCTCCAAAAACTGTGTTCATCCCCGTCGACAGGTCATTTGAATTGGCAGAATATGTAGGATCTGTTGTCCCATCAATAATCACTGGAAAAGTTGGTCCTAGATAGTAACTAGCGGGAGTTGTAGTATGGTTCGTGACAGTGATATCAAATCTGATGGTCATGACTGAATCGGCGTAATATGGCGGCCGGTAGCGAGATTCCATTAATGCTGCCCTTAGGTTAGAGTATCCTGAGGCTGTTTTCGCAATGCCATCACCTGGGTAGGTATCCTCCTGATCGCCCATCCTGTGAACATCTATACCATCGACCAATCTTTTGCTAAATTGTATCTCCTGGCGTATGAGTTTTCGGTCATATTGATAGTTCGCTCCGGCAGCAGATTGAGATATACGCCTCATATAATACAAAAAGACAGTTTGACCTGAATACTCAAAATTCCGAGAAGTATCGTTGTGATCAATTATTGTTGCATAGTAAATATGGTCACGGGCAGAAGTCCCAGAAGGATCTCCTTGTCCCACACTGGCGTCATCAAAGCTTCTAACTAAAATACGTTGCGTCCAATTTATTAGATCTTCAGAGAGAGAGTAGTAAATACCCCATTGGGAACCCTTGACTGTGGTGCCAATGAGCATAAATTTTTCAAAATATGTGTTATAGGTTAAACTGCCATGCATGAAGGGAATATTGCCCTCCCAGGGTGTATTTTTATTTACAGGTGTCAGTTGTGAGTAATCAACAGTTTGTGAATATGGATTTCCCAGAAGCACACTATAATTCTCCCCATCCCAACCGCGCCAACTTTGGGGATCGGATATGGTAGCAGTTCGAAATACATATGGGGCTCTCTGAACATCGGTTCCCCAAGCTTCCGCTATAAAGTAGTAGTACCCTTCGTGTTTGATTATGTTTGTAGGTTCAATAACTCCAAAGCGGTTCCCTGCTGTCGCTGTATCAACAGCAATTACAACATGATCGGGAGCTGTTGGGTGGGTGAAAGAAAGACCAGAATTAGTTGAGACGGCATATGTTAAACTAGTGTAAGCACAATCCGCGGGATCAGGACACTCTTCTGATGTGAACCCATGATATTCATTATGAACTATTCCATGGACAGTAATACCATCCTCAGTATAGGTAGATGAAAGCCATTCATGGTCATTGTGTTGCGCCGGTTCACTTTCATTATAATCAGATTGAGAGATGGGGGCGGAGCAATCGATCGATAATGAATTAAAATCTGGTCCAATCATCCTATACGTAACATAATGGCCAATTGTCAAACTAATATTCCCATCCTCTCCACGCCAGGCGCGAGGTGGGGTATCAGGGGTATTATCCCATTCACAACTATCAGACTCCCAATCAAAAACTGTTTCCTCTGAGCCTATTAAAGTCACATCACCTGGATACTCCCATTGACAATGTGCAGATGTGGTCAGCATTAATGCGACACCAAAAATTAAATGCATGTTGAAGTTTTTCATCTCACAACCCACCTATTCTCCCCCGATTAAGTCACAATATAACCCGACCCATTCTGAAATTCACCTTTGATCCCTTTGACTGGGATTTATAACTGCTAGTCAATATTTGAAGATAGACCAATTTTTTTGATATGGAAGCTATTATGGGACCGCTTGATGATACAGCCCAATCGTGTCGAATAATCTAACTTAAAGATCATAAAAAATAATTTGCAACGGTTTTTCGTTCTTTCAATCCTGAATACCCGCGAATTATGGATTAAAATTCCAGCTTGGCTCATGAGGGTTCAGGAGTATAAATAAGACCATTACGACGACCAAACTGAACTGCTTCATTATAATCTACCATAAATACATCAGCGCTATTGACGCTACCTGGTTGTTGCAGATCATCATCCAGTCGCACTGTAGGGCTCACATTATCATGGGGAGTAATCATGTTTTTATAGTCACATGACTGAGCTGGTAGGCATAGGTCTCTCTCGCGGCCTCGTCAGTACCGACAAATAAATATACCGCAATCACAGCGATTAACATTGATTGACCCCATTTCTTGTACAGTCTCTTACTCAAGTCTCATGCCAGAACAGAAATTCGCTTATTATGTATTAATTTATAATGACTTATGGATATTACCGATGATTGCGAAACAAAGGTATTTGCATGTATTGCATTTGTAATTGCAGATTATGCAAGCACGAGTCTTTAAGCCTGTGCGGGTGTAGACCTAAAATCAGTGAATAAAACAGAGGGAGGCATCGCTGAGAAAGGCCTCTGATAAAATACTTAATATACTTGCACTTATGGGTTTTCGGTGGGGCTGGAATCTCGCCACGGCAAAACCACTGATTACTACATACCCTCTATGACAGAGAGATTTTGAACTCCCCTTTTAGAGCTAATATTGTCTCAAAAAGGGTGTCTCATTATTCAGGCACTATTTTGCTGTCTCATAAACGGCGGTTATTGACACCTGTAGTTTTTCATATTACCCACTTCCATAATATTGCTAATGTAAATAACAAAGCAGGTTGGAATGATCAACTCACTAATCTTTTGGGGTCATGCTGCTTTCAACTAAGCTATTAGAGAGTT
>JABIFG010000072.1 GCA_018650795.1 Fidelibacterota bacterium | reverse complement strand
TCGTAACCTCATCGGTTGTTGATAGAAACTACGACTTTATCCTTTAGTGAAAACTGTGGGTATGAGGTTGCACTGAATGATTGAGGAGCTGCTGTTGTGGCTGTGGTTGTTTCTCCGCGTTAGCGGCTTCGTGCAACAAATAGCTCCAGCGGACAGTTTAAAGCGTCACTTTTTTTGCATACGCAAAAACGTGCCACTTTAAACTGCCGCTGAGCAAGGCGTTAGGGATACGAAAGGAATTTTATGGGGTTGAAAGAGGTTTTCTGTGAAGCAAAGGCTTGTGATAAGTGCTATCCAGGTAAAGATATTTATGTGCCTCTCCCCGATTCAAAAAATTCAGATGATAAAGCCGATATTATTTTTATAAATGAGCGGCCAGGAAGAATTGGTACTGGAGAGTCTGGTTATGTCTCATTCGACAATAATGATCCTTCAGCAATATTTTTTAAAGAATGCTTTGAACATGCTGGCCTAGATCGTAGTAATGTTTTTATTACAAATGCGTGCTTGTGCCATCCAAATTTTGAAGGGTACACAGATACCGCACCAAAAGTTAGTGAGATGAAGAATTGTCATTATTGGCTAGAAAAACAATTGGAAATAGCCCAGCCAAAACTTATCGTTACTGTTGGTCGTGTTGCGCTAGAATCAACACTTCGGTATTTTGGTTGCTGGTCAACAAGGAGTAAAAATAAATTTCTTGATGTTGTGGGTAAATCAATAACTGCCACAAGCTCTGTGGTTTATCCATTGTCTCATACATCAAGACTAGGACGTGTAAACAGATCATCTGAACTGCAAAAGAAAGATTGGGCAAGGATTTCTGGAATACTTAATGAAATAGAGTCTTCTATAATATAGAAATGATCATTGAAATTATAAAAATATTATTTATGCTGGCTTTTTTAGGGGTGGTTATACTGGCAATGCTTTCCGGCTTCATTATTTATGTCTTGTAGCCGATAATAAAAACAGCACATGAGTGATGTATGAAGAAGCTGTTCCCTAACGAATAGGATTGGCGTCTCTGCTTAAGGTGCAGAAAGGTGAAATGGTAGATCTTGAGAAATGGCGCGCTGAGTTCTACAAAATGCATACCGGTGATAATCAAGATACAAAACGAACTGCATTCAGACGTGCGCGTGAAACTCTAACCAACACAAAAGTTGTGATAGTTGAAAATGATATCTACTCAATACCGAGTGTAAGACCAACAATTTGGAGTGATGCTGACAAGATGATTGATGACGCGCGATCATGGAATCCAGTCTCATGAAAAAACCCAGAAAAGATCACTACAACCACAATCAGGCGGGACAACGGACACCCCTTATAGGGGGGTGTCCTGTCCGTCCCGCTCCAGCTTGGCATTGTCAAATGGACAAGAATCTAAATGTCCCGGACATGTCCCGCATGTCCCGCCACTCCTCGTAAATAAAAGAGCCGCACTCCATGATACACGTACAAGAATTAGAAGAATTGGAAAAGCTGGTGCCTGACTGGGTACCAAGACCCCTATCCCCCACAGACCTGATGACCGCCAGGTCTCTTCTAAAACGAAAAGCCAAATGGAAACGACAACTCCCCAAATGGTTACGCCCCCAGTGCGGCGCAAAGACCAGAGCCGGTAGACCATGCCGAGCCACTGCTGTATGGGACAAGAAGACCAACAGCCCAGTGAATGGTCGATGTCGGATGCATGGTGGGTTATCTACTGGCCCTGTCACCCCTGAAGGCAAGGCTCGGGCGCTGGCTAATTTGAAGCAGTTTCGCGACCATACTCTAAGTTAGACCTATTCACTATAATCAGGAAGCAACTGTTAAACAGAGTATTGACTGCTCTAAATAGAGCTTATCCTCCTCCCATAGTAAATGTTACTTTCCTGCCTTTGATATCAGCGCCCTCACCTGATGACCCATTGCCAGACCCATAGCCCTGCATAGCTCCTGATGCAGCTAACCCATTTGTACATGCAACAGACCACATCCCTTTTCTATCTGATCCAAACTGGTAAGCTCCTGAACATGTGCCTTCTCCATCTGGAAGAGTTATCTTCAGCTCGCCATTCCTACCCTGCCATTTAAGCTTAATCTTCCCTGCAAACATTTTGTCGTAACCCTCCCAGCTGACTGCTATTGGTCGAAAATCACTTTTTACTCCTGTTTCTACAGTTGCTTTTGGGGCCTGTGGTGTGGGTGTAATAGTGACCCACTCAATCTTTCGTAGCTTGTTAAAGGCGGTACCTTTGCCACTATATTTTTTCCAATTTATATCTCCACAAATGACTGTATTTTTTTCAAGATGGTAATAAATATTTCCATCTATCATTCCATCTTTAACCCATGCCTTAACCCAGCCATCATCACTATTTACAATCCTCAAAACTTCAACAGACATTGGATTTTTAATTTTATTCATGTTTCGCATCCCTGGAATAGCATGAACATAACCAGTAGAGCAATTTGTTGCCACTTCTTGAGCTATTCTTTCTGGTGCATGAATGCTTGAGGCAGATTTTTCTTCTTCCATCTGAAATGCCGCCTCAACCATCTCAGGGTCAATGCCTTGCCCTAAACCGTAGTCAGAAAAATTAAATTCACCACTGCCAAGTCTGGCTGGCTTTTGCTTTGGGATACCCTCATCTAAATCATTCACTGGGGAGCGATCATAATACGAAGTCGGTTTATTTTGAGTAGTTTGACACCCCGCCGACACCAGTAGAGCAAGAATTGCTACTGACCTAATAGAGTTCGATATAGCTTTCATTATGCTTCCCTCTCGTATCTATCGAGTCACCATTGTCGGCAAGTCGTATTTACTCCATATGTGGTGCAGTTTATTGTTTTATGACTATCACGCATCCTCTCTCGCTGCCTTTCCTGCCTTTCCTGCAGGCCCTGTATGGCACTATCAAATCTAGTTGAGGCAGACTCTCTGGCTGTGTTTATTTCTGTCTGCATGCACTTAGCCATCTCAGTGGTCCCGCTCTCAAAACCATATGAAATACAGTTGTTTTTATAGTAAGAATTTATCGTAGCCGTGCTCGCAGAGCTAAACCATAATTTACTGCCAGGACTACCTATTACGTTTTCCCCCATCACTCCTTTGCTGCAACCGCTAATCAAAAGCGCAGATAACAAAACTATAACTACGTATTGGATGGTGCGAACGTTCATAAGTGACTTCTCCTTCTGGAAAATCAATGGGCACCATATCCCGTGGTGATATCTCCATCATAAACCCATCATTGGGTGCATGGCAAGGCCATGTAAAAACTCAGCTGATAAAAAAGCGGTGCCTGTTCTAACATTCCAACAAGCCTGTGCTGTTTTTTTGGGCTGGCGTTACCAGATCTATGGTATGGTAAATTAGCCATATATGCGCTACACTGTCGGTATGGATGATTCAAGTTTTGAGTGGGATGA
>JABIFG010000071.1 GCA_018650795.1 Fidelibacterota bacterium | reverse complement strand
TATATGCTTTTGAATTACACTAACACACTCAACGATGTGTTCACTCTTGCACATGAGATGGGACATACCGTCCACACGATGTTTGCCAATGAAGCCCAGACCTTTTCAAACTCTGGCTATACACTATTCGTTGCTGAGGTTGCTTCAACAATGGCTGAAGCACATTTATTAGAGTACATGCTGAAAACGAGCAAGGATCCCAAAGAACGACTCGTCCTTTTAAGCCATGCAATTGACAATATTGCTGGAACCTTTTACACCCAGGTTTTATTCGCAGATTATGAATATCAAGTACATAAACTTGTGGAAGAAGGACAACCTATTACCGCAGATGTTCTGAATAGCGTTTACCATGATGTCCTCGTCACTTTTTACGGAGATTCAATGGAGAACCATGAGCTCTATGATGTCACCTGGGCTCGAATCCCCCATTTTTCATCGGTTCCCTATTATGTTTACCAGTATGCCACGAGTTACGCTGCTTCAGCATCATTGTTTAAGCAGATGAATGAGGGAACGCGCAAATCAAAGAAACAGGCAAAGGCTAATTACATCAATCTTTTGAAATCAGGTGGCAGCGATTATCCCGTTGAACAATTGAAAAAGGCTGGTGTGGATATGACCAAACCAGAAGCTGTTCAAGCTGTTATTGACAATATGAATGATCTGGTAAATCGTTACGAGAAAGAATTGAAAAAATTAGGATTAGTTGACTGATTCTAAATGATTTAGGGTTATTGAAGACTATTTAACCTCACAGTTAAATAGTCTTCTAAACACTGTTCGAACCATCCCACCTATTATTTGTCCTTGGTCAGGTGTCAGGTCTAGCCGTGATACTATTGTTACATCACACTGTGCTATCAGGATTATATTATTACATAGTAGCAATTATTAAAAAAGGCTTGCATAACTTTGGATGACGTGAAAAATAAAAGAGTCCAAAACGGATTCTCTCTTGTTGAACTCATGATTGTAATAGTCATTACCGGAGTGCTTGTAGCTGCCGCAGTCCCCATCTATCAGCATAATATGGAGTTGGCCATACGCAGTGAGGCTGTGGCCTCTATTGGCTCCATTCGCGATCAGCTGAACATGCATTATGCCACCGAAGGCAGCTACCCCGTGGCTGGATCATTTACCAAAGTCATTGGAATGGATTGGAACGATATCAACACGGGAGAACTGACCGGCAAATACTTTCAGGACAAAAATTTCAAGTACCGCAGCTATGATGGAGTTGAATACCGCATTAAGTGCCAGAAAAATCGCATATTATCTCATCAAGTCTGGATAGATGAAACTGGACACTGGTGGTTTGATGTCGATGTAGAGGACGAAGAATAGCATTGTCCATTGTTCCGTTTTCAAGTTGAATTAATTTACTTCAAGCAGACGCATAGCTATTAGTAATATGCAGAGAGTGATATTTCCACAGTTTTTCCCGGTTCCGCCTTGTTGTATTTATAGCCCATAACGATATCATAGCCCTCATCATAAATCTCATTGCCACTATGCTCAAAATAGATGAAAGCGGTATAATTATCCGACTCGCTGGCGATGATTGAAAATTTATAATTGCCATTTACCCCTAATCTTACCGAAGTAGTATCAAGAATAGTCCCATCAAAACCTGTATCTGAGTCCCACTTTCCTCCGAGAATTCCAATGCAGGCTGAGCCTGAATCATTAAAATATTGATCATCTTCCCAGAGGACGCCGACCTCTATATTCACTTCAGGTTCACATGAGCATAGCATCATTATCGCAAGCACGGAACCAGTTAAGCTGTGTTTTAATCGAATAATCTTCAAACCCACCCTTCAATCGAGTGTTCAGTTGTTCCCTAAAATAAAAAACCCCGCCGATAAATGGCAGGGTTTTTATCAAAAATATTTTAAAGCTTACTGAATAAAAAACTGGACCGCATTTTGTGCTAAAGTCGACAGAGGGTCACCCAGCATCCAGGCAAACAATAAAGGCAGCGCCAGCACACCCAGGAGAATGGTAACATTTAAAGGTGCCTGGTGAACCGTATCAGGCAACTCAATTTTCCCGAAGTACATGGCTTTGACAACGCGCATATAATAGTAAAGTGAAATGACACCGTTTATCAGACCAATGATAGCCAGCCAGAAATACATATCTCCATACTCAATCAAAGCCCGAAAAATGTAAAATTTTGCCACAAAACCACCTGTAGGTGGTAATCCCGTGAGGGAAAACATGAAGATAGCCATAATTACACCAAGAACGGGGGCTCTATAACCCAAAGCTTTATAGTCTTCGATCTCTTCAGTATCAAATTCATTTTTAATATGGATAGCCACAAAGAAAGCGCCCAGGTTCATAAGCATATAAACTGCTGCGTAATACAATACAGCTGCAATACCCGTTTGATCGGCGACAACGACACCGAGTAACATATACCCAGCATGAGCAATACTTGAATAAGCCAGCATACGCTTGATATTTGATTGCTGAAGAGCGATAACATTTCCAACCGTCATGGAGAGGATCGCCAGTATACCCATGACTGCCTGCCAATTCATGTTGCTGAGAGCTGTCCAGGCTTCCATGTTCGGATTACCGGCGCTTGACAAGGCCACATTGAAGAAACGGATAATAATAGCAAAACCTGCCGCCTTGGGAGCCACAGACAGGAAAGCTGTAATTGGAGCTGGCGCACCTTCATACACATCTGGTGTCCAGAAATGGAATGGCACGGCAGCAATCTTGTAGCCAAAACCTACCAGGATCATGATCAGGATGACCATCATCAAAGCAGGTGACACACTTCCTGCTGATAGTGCTGCTTGAATTTCAAAGATATCGGCACTGCCTGTGAGACCATAGAGCAATGAAAATCCATATAGCAAAATACCGGAGCTAAAAGCACCAAACACCACATATTTAACAGACGCTTCATTGGAACGCACCTGCTCTTTCAGATATCCTGAAAGGAGATAACTCATGATACTGACCATCTCTAGTGCGATGTAAATGCTGAGTAAATGGGTTGCAGATACCAAGAAATACATTCCTAGAACCAGAACCAGAAGCAGAACGTAGTATTCCCCTACGCGACGATTTTTTAGCTCATTGGAGTTAAATGACATCCACATTACCAGCATAGTACCTATGCTAACCAGGATCTTCAAAAAGTTGCTAAAAGGATCCACCGCCAGCATGTTTGAAAATATTCCTACTGAAGTTGAAACATCTTGTCCAATCAGGGCCAGGGTAACAAGCACCAGGCCGCCTAGGGCGAGATATCCAGATCGGATGGAAGAGTCAGTCTTCTGAAAGAGGTCGAACAATATGACGAGGAGCAGTATCCCTGTAAGTATCATCTCAGGTATGAAATAGGAGAGATCCGTCATGATTTGATTAAGATTCATAAGCATATCCTATTTGATTACAGACCAGCTACCATTCCAGCGGTTTTGACAGCTTCCACCAAAGAGTTCAAGGTGCTACTCATCAAATTCAACATGGGTGTAGGATATACACCAAGGAAGAAAGTGATAATTGCCAGAGGTATCAGAGCAAATAATTCGCGATTATTGATCTCTTCCAAATTCTCGTACTTGCTATTGAGTTCACCCATAAATATGCGTTGATAAGCCCACAGGAAATATGCTGCATTCAACACAATACCAATAGTAGCAAAAATGGTGATCCAGGTAAAGACGGGGAAGGCACCGATAAAACACAGTGCTTCTGAAATAAACCCTGAAAAGCCTGGTAATCCAAGACCGGCAAAAAATGCCATAGCCGTGACACCGGCATAAATTGGTACTACCTTGGCAATTCCACCAAAACCTTCAATGTCACGATGATGAGCTCTATCATAAACCACACCTACCAACATAAAGAGCATGGCTGAGATGGTTCCATGATTGAACATCTGGAAAACAGCACCATTTATACCAGCCGGAGTGAGGGCTGCCATACCCAAAAGTACGAAACCCATATGTGAGACTGAGGAGTAAGCCACCATCTTCTTCAGATCCCTTTGAGCCAATGCCGCCATAGCGCCGTAAATTATGTTAATAAGGCCAAGTATTGCTAACGGCAGGGCAAACCATAGGGTAGCATCTTTAAGGACAGGAAAGCTGATTCTCAAGAAACCGTAGGTTCCCATTTTCAACAGGACACCAGCAAGAATTACGGAGATGGCTGTGGGAGCCTCAACGTGTGCCAGAGGCAACCAGGTATGGAATGGGAAAATAGGTACTTTGATGGCAAAACCGATGAAGAGAAGTATAAATATCACCTTCCCGGCATTCATCCCCAACAGTAAGGCATTGCCAAATTGTGACGAATGCTCAGCCAGGATCAGCATGTTAAACGTGTGGGGCTCAGAGATAAAATAGAGCGCCAGCATTCCTAATAAGAGCAGAACGGACCCAAAAAGAGTGTATAAGAAAAATTTAATGGCAGCATATTCACGTTGAGGTCCGCCCCAGATACCAATCAGGAAGTACATTGGCAGGAGCATGACTTCCCAGAAGATATAGAATAAGAAGAAGTCCAGGGATGAGAAGACACCCATCATACCTGCATCAAGCAGGAGGAAGAGTGCGAAATAGCCCTTTTGAGCCTTCTCAATATTCCAGGATGTGAATACAGCCAGAAAACTTAAAAGTGCTGTAAGCAGGATCATGGGAGCACTTAGACCATCAATCCCCATAAAATATTCAATGTTAAACGCAGGGATCCAGGCGAAATGCTCCTGGAGTTGAACCTCTGAACTTGAGAAATCGAAAATATAAAGAATCCAGATAGCCAGAATGAGCTGGAGGCCAGTTATTGCTGCTGCGCCCCAACGAATAATGTCCAACTTTTCCTTCGGGATCAGGGCAATAATCACCGCTCCAAATACTGGCAGGAAGGTTACAATGCTTAGTAAATGATTTTCCATGGCGTTAATCGACTCCTTCAGTCCTAAAATACATTGACGACATACAGCATAGCTGCGCCGATCAATACAAAGATGAGATAATTTTGAATTTTACCAGTTTGGATGAACTTTAAGGTCCAACCCAACCATTGAAAGATGATACCGGCAAAATTTACGGCACCATCCACGATGAGATCATCAGCCAGCCCTACTCCCTTGGAAGTACGTTTGGTATTGCGACCCCACCCGTTGATGAGATAGTGATCATAAAAATCCAGATCAAAACGACCAAGTGCATCACAACCCTTCAAAAATGGTCGTATGATGCCATTGATATAGAATTCATCCATATACCACTTGTTAAATGATCCCCGATAGAGCGCTCCCAGTTTTACAGCGAGTTTCTCAGCAGAAATCTTATTCAAAAAATAAACCAGCACAGAAAAGAGAATGCCAAGACCAGCAACCAGGATCGAGGTCACCATGGCTGGGGTGTGCGCTGCATGGAGAGCATGTTCAAAATGCTCCAGTTCAAAAGCGGGACCAGTTGTAACAGCGCTCTCAGGTGACTGAACAACGGTGGTAAACCAACCATGATCAGATATGGGATTCACAGATGGCAAAGTGAACATGAAGAACATGGAGAGTACCGCTAACACAATCAAAGGAATTGTCATCACTTTTGGAGATTCCTTGATATGCTTGAAAATCTGTGGTTGTTTGGCTTCCCCATAAAAGGTCATAAAAATCAATCTGAACATATAGAAAGCGGTGATAGCTGCAGCACCAAATCCGAATACTGGAAGAATCCAGGCCAGGTGCAGAGATGCCAGCCACCCGTCATGAACATTGGCAGCATAGGCCCAGGTTCCGGCCAGGATAGCATCCTTACTCAAGAATCCTGAGAATAGTGGTATTCCAGAAATAGCCGCGGTTGTCACCATAAACACACCGAAGGTGATGGGCATCTTGGTTCTCAAACCACCCATATTGCGCATATCCTGAGGATCGGTCTCATGATCGTCAAGATGATGCAAACTATGATGCATAGCATGGATTACTGAACCTGATGCCAGGAATAAGGCACCTTTGAACATGGCATGCGTAACGAGGTGAAAGAAACCAGCTACATAAGCACCGGTTCCCAGAGCCATAACCATATATCCCAATTGACTTACTGTTGAATAAGCCAAAACCTTTTTTATGTCATTTTGGGTGATTGCAATAGTGGCAGCATAAATTGCTGTAAAACCTCCAATGAATGCGATGGTTGCCATGGCATCAGCCGTGAGGAAAGGAAAAATACGAACTGTCAAATAAACACCAGCGGCTACCATGGTGGCGGCATGGATCAGTGCTGATACAGGTGTGGGACCTTCCATGGCGTCCGGTAGCCAAACATGTAGCGGGAATTGCGCAGATTTACCCACGGCGCCCATGAAGACCAAAATACCGGCAACAGTCAGAAGTTTATGAGGATCAATCCCACCAAACAGCATGCCTGCATTGGCAGCCCAGACCCCGTCATGGATCCGCTCGGCTATCATCTGGAAATTGAAAGTTCCCAGAACCGTGGCGATAATAAGCATTCCAGTAAACATACCGATATCACCTACACGATTGGTGATAAAGGCTTTTTTACCAGCATTGGCCGCTGAATCTTTTTCCCACCAGTGTCCAATTAGCAGATAGGATGAGAGTCCTACTAATTCCCAAAAGATGTAAATCATAAAGAGACTATTGGCGAGAACGATACCATTCATTGAGAATGTGAATATCCCTAAGAATCCAAAATATCTGGAAAAACGGACATCACCAGCCATGTAGGCAGTTGAATAGAGATGCACCAGGGCAGAGATAAGAGCAACTACCACGAGCATAATAACGGTGATATTATCGATGTAGATACCGAGATCAATTTTGAACAATCCCAGATCAAGCCAGCTCTGATGTAATTCGAGGCTGAAATTGGGATCACTCCTTGAGAGCATCATACCCAGCATCACAAGAGCAAGGATCAAGGTTACGAATTGAATTCCAACGGAAACCCATTCCCCCTTCTTCTCCTCAAAGCGCCTGAAAGAGAATATCTGAAAAACAAATGATAGCAGCGGGAGAAACAGAATGAATAGTGCTAATTTAATCATATCAGCTGCACCTACTGTTTAAGTGCGTTGGCTTCATCAACATTGATGTGCCCGCGATCGTTATAGAGATTCAAGACTATGGCCAGAGCGACTGCAGCTTCAGCAGCGGCCAGCATAATGATAAAAACCGACATGAGGTGTCCATCCAGGTTGTGGGTCACAAATTTCGAGAAGGCCACAAAATTTATATTCGCGGCATTCAAAATGAGTTCCACACCCATAAGGATGGCTACAGCATTACGTCGAGTGACTACAGTATACAAGCCGAGACTGAAGAGGATGGCGCTGAGAACGAGATATGAAGAGAGATGATCCATCCTATAGCTCCTTTCTCGCCAAAGTGGCTGCACCAATGAGAGCCCCCAGCAATAACACTGAGGCAATCTCAAATAATATCAGATAGTCTGTAAACAATAAGGTTCCAATGCCAGTAACTGTATCTGTGAAAGCCATGGGCAGTGTTGCACCCACCCAGTCATGAGGTAGCACTGCGGTCAGAATAATTGTAGCTATTCCCAGCACAACGAGCAGGCCCAGGACTTTTTGCACAGAACTCTGAGATATCTGAGCCGTGGAAATTTTGTTGGTGAGCATGATTCCGAAGACAAGCAGAACCAGAATGCCACCGACATACACTACAATCTGGGTAACTGCCAGGAAATCCGCGTTAAGAAAAATATAAATTCCGGCGACACCTAAAAAGGTTCCCATCAGGGCGAACACCGAATGAATCAGGTTGTTTCCGAATGCTACCAGTGCAGCTGATGCGACGATCAAAGCCCAGATAATCCAGAAAATGAAATCAGCCATTCTCAGTCTCCCCTGTTGATGAATCTTCTGTATCCGTTGATTTTTCAGGCTCAACAGTTGTCTCAGTTGCAACAGGTTTTTCCTCTGAAACTTCTGGAGATGTAATAGTCTCCATTGGAATATTGAGCTTTTCTACCGTGTCGTCTGGAGGTGTGGTGTCCTGAACCGAGATAATATCTGGCGCTGGGCCTGAAATTGCATCTGTGAGTGGCGTACTTTGAGGGGAACTCCCAATTGGAGCAGGAGGCGTGATTGGCATGCTAGCGGCTGATTGAGTCACCTCCACCACGCTGGCTTCCCTAGCTGCTTCATCTAAAGCTGCTTGTTCAGCGGAAGCTTTTGCAGCGGCAGCCTTTTCAGCTGCGGCCTTTTTCGCTTCCATGGCAGCAGCTTTTGCGGCGGCTACTTTGGCTGCCTCTGCTGCTCGCTGTTCACGCTCTTCTGGAGACACTTTTGAGAATTGGTAGATCAGGTGATCACGATCTCTCCAGCGTTCTTCCGGTGTTACATCAAGTTTGACATTATCATTGCTGATGAATTGATAATCTGGCGTCATGTGGATGCAATCCTCTGGACAGGGGTGTGTACAGAGATCACAGAACATACATTCACTCATATCAATGGTAAAACTGGTGACCCTTAATTTGATCTTGGTATCATTCTTGGTGGTGCCAATATCTTCTTCGGGACCAGCCTTGAAAGTTTCAATGTTGATACAATCCACTGGACAGGCACGTTCACAGGCCTTGCAACCGATACAGTCTTCAAAATCCACAACCAGCTTTGAACGAATTGTGTTATAACTATCAATCTCACCGACACCAATATTCCTGGTGGGAATTGGCCATACCTCGTCGGGGTATTGCAAAGTGACGTGTTCACGGGGTCGTACAAAATACCCCATCGTCACTTTCATCCCGTCAACCAGGGTGGTGATCGCACTGCTAATATTACTGAAATAGCTCATGTATCTATCCTAGAATTGGATTTCACCGGTGAGCCACATCCAGATAGCTACACCCATGAGATTTATTAGTGATAAGGGTAAGATTACTTTCCAACTCACATACATGAGCTGATCCACACGTAATCGAGGAAATGTCCAGCGGAACCACATCAAAAGGAAAATGATTGTACCCACCTTCATGAGCATCCAGAAGATGCCAGGTGAGGCCAACCAGATTGCGAATCCTGGGAATAGCCAGACTGCAATCGTAATAACAAAACTCAAACCTAAGGGGTAGACAGACAAACGGCCGGTTTTTGTCCGAACAAAAAGTGTCCACATGATGGCCACAAGGGTAATAATTGAAAAGCCAATCTGAGTGCCTTCATAATCAGCAAAAGGACTCTGCCATCCTCCCAGAAAGACTATGGCTACCAGGAAAGCTACCAATGTTGCATTGGCATATTCAGATAGAAAGAACAAGGCCCATCTCAGTCCTGAAAATTCAGTCATGAAACCAGCCACCAGTTCAGATTCTGATTCTGGAATATCAAAGGGGGTTCGGTTTATCTCAGCAGTGGCTCCTATGAGGTAAACAAAGGCTGCTATAAATAGAAAAGGATTGTGGAAGATAAACCAGTTAGGTAAGGGAATAGGAATCCAGTAAAATAGATTTCCTGTACCACCCTGCGCCTCAATAATAGTCTGAAGGTTCAGGCTACCCACAACTGCAACCACGGCAATCAAAGTGATCCCGACCGGGATTTCATAAGATATAATCTGAGCAGCTGATCGCATGGCCCCATAGAGTGACCATTTATTATTAGAAGCCCAGCCCGCCATGACGATACCCAAAACCACTATAGAAGAGATGGATACAATATAATAAAGACCAATATTCATATTGGCCGCCAGCAGTGTGTCAGAGAATGGAATTGCAGCAAAGGTCACCACAGAGGCAACCAGAATGACCCAGGGTCCCACAATAAAAAGGACCTTATCAGCCATTTTAGGAATAATATCTTCCTTTTGTAAAAGTTTCAGGGCATCAGCTACGGTTTGTAGCGTTCCAAATTTTCCAACACGCATGGGTCCGAGACGAACTTGCATGAAGGCTGAAACTTTTCGTTCGATGTAGACCAAAACGATGGCATTGACAGCCACAAATACAAAAATCAGGGCAGCGACGACAAACAGCGACAATCCCCAGGCCACGGAACTACCCATACCTGAGAGGATGTCAAACGTCAGAATCCAGTTAGCAAGTGAAGTAATCATTTAGCGATCAATCTCCCCTAGTACAATGTCCAGACTTCCGAGAATCGCGATGACATCGGAGATCATCCAGCCCTGGCCAATTTCGTTAATAACACTGAGGTTTGAGAATGCTGGAGAACGCATCTTTAGACGTAGCGGTACATTTTTCCCATTGCTGACGATGTAATAGCCCAACTCTCCACGAGGATTCTCGCTACGGAAATAGATTTCACCCTTGGGTGGACGAATGCGGCGTGGAATGGCAGATTTTACATCACCCTCTACAGGCAGTTGATCCAAAGCCTGACGAATAATTTTTGCACTCTCTGTCATTTCAAGAACACGGACATAGTATCTATCCCAGCTATCACCAATAGTCCCCTGGAGACCCTGTCCAAGTGGAACGTCAAAATCAAAACGATCATATATTGAATAAGGTTCTGTGCGACGAATATCAATATTCACACCAGAGGCTCGCAGACTTGGGCCTGTCACACCATAATTAATGGCAACTTCAGGAGTCATAACCCCAATATCAGCAGCTCTTTCAATAAAGATCTTATTGCCGGTGAGGATTTGATTGTACTCAGCAACACGTTCATCGAAGGCATCCAGAAATTCGTAGGTTTTTTCAACAAATCCTGGTGGTACATCGTGAGCCAGACCGCCAATCCAGATATAATTGTATAAGAGGCGAGCACCGGAAGCCATTTCGAATAAATCGAGAATGAGTTCTCTCTCACGGAAACAATAGATGAAGGGTGTAATGGCTCCCACATCCAGACCAAATGCTCCCACAGCTACAAGATGACTGGCAATTCTTTGAAGCTCAGCAAAGATAACGCGGAGATACTCAACCCGTTCAGGCAGTTCAATGCCCATCATCTTCTCGACCGCCATGGCATAACCATGTTCACTTCCCATGGCAGCCAGATAATCACAACGACCTGTGAAGGGTGTGACCATCTGATACTCAAGGTTTTCAGCATGTTTTTCGAAGGAGCGGTGCAGATATCCAATAACAGGCTCAATATGAGAAACGATCTCGCCATCCGTCCGCAATTTCAGTCTTAACACTCCGTGAGTACTGGGGTGCTGAGGTCCCATGTTTAGAACCATTTCTTCAGCGTTGAGGCGGCCCATTATTTCACCTTCTCAATGCGCATACCGCGGTAGAATTCCGCTGGCACATAATCTTTTCTCAGAGGATAGCCTTCCCAGTCGTCTTCCAAAAGAATACGTTTCAGATCGGGGTGACCCTCAAAATTGATTCCATATAAATCAAAAGCTTCACGCTCATGCCAGTTTGCAGTTCTGTAAATTACAGCAACACTTGCAACTTTGGGCTCAACTCTGGATGTGAATACCTTTAAAGTGATGTAGTGCTTAAGCTCAGTTGAGACCAAATGATAGATAACGCTTAAATCGGCTTCCACATCCCCATCATGACCCGCCAGATTCATGAGCGAATCAAACTGAAATCTCTCATCATCTTTGAGATAGGTGACTATCTTGGCGATTGCAGCAGCATCTACAACTACAGTAGGGTTGAGTGTACCTTCTTCCATAAACTCGATGACTTTGTCACCAAATTTTTTGGATAGGTCTGCGTAAATTTCTTGTTCAGTCACATCAGTCTTCTTTCTTTGCCAAAACTGGTTCTTCACGCATTTTCTTTTGCAGATGCAACAGGCCTTCAATAAGCGCTTCAGGTCGAGGCGGACATCCTGGAATGTATATATCAACAGGAATAATTTGATCTACTCCCTTAAGGACATGATAACCGTGTTGCCAGTAAGGTCCACCTGAATTGGCGCAGGAGCCCATGGAGATGACATATTTTGGTTCTGCCATCTGTTCATATAGACGCTTCACGCGTGTAGCCATTTTCAAGGTGACGGTACCCGCTACAATCATAACATCAGCCTGTCTAGGCGAGGATCTGGGCATAGCACCAAAACGTTCCAAATCGTGACGAGCTGCTGCCGCTGACATCATTTCGATGGCACAGCAAGCCAATCCGAACTGGAAATACCACTCTGAACCGGAACGTGACCAGTTCAGAAGTTTATCAAGAGAGGTAATGAGAATATTCTCATTAAATTTATGGTTTAGCGCACCCATTTATTTGGTCTCCGCTTCATGAAGCCTGGACGCAGAGTAGCGACCGGTGCCATACTTTAATTTCATTTTAACCCAATCAAGATCTCCTTTGACCCAGACATAAGCCAGCCCCACAATAAGAATTGCCATGAAGACAAACACTTCAACAAAGGTTAGAAAGCCCATGTCCTTAAAGACAACTGCCCATGGGAAAAGGAAGACAACTTCAACATCAAAAATGATAAAAATAAGCGCAACGACATAGAAACGGATGTTGAATTGAAGCCAACCTTCCCCTTCTGGTTCCTCGCCACATTCATAAGTATCCATTTTTAAATCTGTTTTATTTTTCGGGGATATTAGCTTTTGTATGATGAAGCCACAATACATGAGCCCGAAGGCAACAGCACCAAAGGCTAAGGCGATTCCGTAATGTTCCTGCATGATCTCTAAAGTGCCCTTTCTTTCAAGATTGGTGCGCCAATATAGACGGTACCCTAAGTCTCTTCAAGAACCGAATCCGGTCTAATGACAGGTAACCGTTTCAATCATTCTATACCTGCCAGCTGTGGCAATCTCTATGCCACAATATTTGACTAAGGCAATAAATGTAACACTAAATTATGCTTACTCAGCCGTTCTGCCCTGAAAGCTTTTCCTGCTCCTGGGCATCAACAACGGCGATGGCCGTCATATTTGCAACATCCTGGACGCTAGTAGAACCAATCTGCAGGATATGAACAGGTTTTTCCATACCCACCAGGATAGGTCCAATGGCCTCTGCCCCACTCAAACGGTGAACAAGTTTATAACTTATATTACTAGATTGGAGATCTGGAAAAATCAGAACGTTGGCTGACCCTTGCAGCTTACTAAAGGGGTAATGCTCTTTCTGAATGTTAGGCATAATAGCCAGATCTGCATTCATTTCTCCATCAATCATTAAATCAGGATCTTTTTCTCGGACCAATCGCACTGCTTCACTCATCTTCTTAGCATGAGGATGTTTGGATGATCCAAAATTTGAGAAACTCAGCATGGCAACACGCGGGGTAATTCTCCAGCGTCTGGCTTCTTCGGCGGCCATAAGAGCGATTTCGGACAACACTTCAGCGGAAGGATCAATATTGACAGAAACGTCAGCAAATATTTTCATGCCCTCCTTGAAGATGAGTAAAAACAACCCTGCCACTTGTTTCATATCATTTCTAGGCTTGATAACCTGCAATACTGGCCGTAGGGCATCAGGATATTGCTGGGTTATGCCAGAAATCATGGCATCTGCTTCACCCATGTGCAACATCATGGCTGCAAACGAATATCGTCGATCCATAAACCGTTTGGCACCACTTTGGGTCACACCCTTACGTTGCCTCATTTTGTAGAATTCGTCAATAAACTCCTGACGACGCTCACATTTCTGAGGGTCTACCAATTCAACCCCCTTAAGTGGAATATTCAATTCCTTGGCAATGGCTCGAATCTTCTTTTTGTTGCCTACCAACACTGGTTTGGCTATCCCCTCCTGGAGAATGAGGTTACTTGCGCGGATGATACGTGGGTTTTCACCCTCAGGATAAATCACCCGTTTGGGAGCTGCCTTAGCTCGATTATATAACGAACGCATAAATTCACGGCCTTTTCCCAGCCGGGCTTCCAACTCTTCTCTGTATTGATCAAGATCAATAGTGCGCTGGGCAACGCCTGTTTTCATAGCTGCCTCGGCAACAGCGACAGATTCCCACAGAAGCACCCGTGGATCGAAAGGTTTTGGAATCAGATAATCACGTCCAAACTCTATGTGATCGAGTCCATAAATTTGAATCACCTCATCTGGCGTATCTTCTTTTGCCAGGGCTGCAAGTGCCAAGGTGGCAGCTACCTTCATTTCTTCATTAATGGTTGTTGCTTGAACGTCCAGAGCTCCCCGGAAGATGAAGGGAAAACCCAGTACATTGTTCACCTGGTTGGGATAGTCTGATCGACCTGTTCCCATAATGGCATCAGGGCGGGCAGCCATAGCATCCGGATAGGATATTTCCGGATCAGGATTAGCCATGGCAAAAATAATTGGATTGGGAGTCATGGTTTTTAAATCATCACCAACAATAATATCTTTCTTGGACAGACCAATAAATACATCTGCCCCATCCAGGGCTTCCTGGAGGGTTCTATGTTTGGTATCATTGGCAAAGGGGAGCTTGTATTCATTCATGCCTTCGGTCCGGCCCTTATAAATAACCCCTTTAGAGTCACACATGATCAAATTCTTACGTTGTGCGCCCATTCGAATGTAATGTTCGCTGCAAGAGAGAGCCGATGCACCGGCACCCGAGACCACAATCCGGATATCCTCGATTTTTTTGCCAGCAACCTCCACAGCATTAAGAAGGGCCGCAGCAGAAATAATCGCAGTTCCATGCTGGTCATCATGAAAAACAGGGATATTCATCTCTTCCCGTAGTTTTTTCTCGATCACAAAACACTCTGGCGATTTGATATCCTCCAGATTGATTCCCCCAAAGGTTGGTTCTAGCAATTTGACAGCTTCTATGAATTTATCAGGATCTTCAGTATCGACTTCCAGATCAAAAACATCAATATCAGCGAACCGCTTAAACAGAACCCCCTTGCCTTCCATGACTGGTTTTCCTGCGAGCGCACCAATATTTCCCAGACCCAGGACAGCTGTTCCGTTGGAGATAACAGCTACCAGATTACCCTTTGCTGTATACTCATTGGCAACAGCTGGATTATCGGCAATTTCCAAACAAGGGTAGGCCACCCCAGGAGAATACGCCAGACTTAAATCCCTCTGCGTAGCAAATGGTTTGGTGGCATTGACTTCAATTTTTCCTTTGCGGGTTCCCATGCTGTGATAAGCAAGGGCATCTTTTTTTGTAATCATTTGAACCTATCCAAAATCAAGATGACACCCTCAAAGAAGATGTCATCTGGTTAAATTACTTATGTTAATTGAGTGAATTTATTGGGTTACTCCCAGAAGCCCTTTAAGGCTGCCAGACCTTCCTGAATCTGATCCACATTTATTCCGCTATAAGCAAAGCGAATAAAGACTTTGTCTTCACCGGGTAATGGTCTGCCAAAGTGCTCGCGGGAACAAAAGGACACGCCTGTTTCATAAAGTGCGTCTAGTCGAAATTTGGATGAATCGCTATAACCTTTACGCTTAAAGATGTCAGTGACATCAGGAAACAAATAAAAGGTCGTTTCCGGTTTGGAGACTTTTACACCATCAATGGCCAGCAGGGCATCCACTAGAGCATCTCTTCGAAGCTTCAGTTCATCCAGAATATCAGTCTGGGGGCCAGATGGTCCGTTCAAACAGGCAACACCTGCCATCTGTACAAAATGGTTCGAACAAGACTCCTGATTGGTGTTGAATTTAGAAATGGCTTCAATGACATCTATTGGCCCAGCAGCACAGCCCAGGCGCCAACCCGTCATGGCAAATTTCTTTGAAAAAGTATACAGAATAACAGTCCGTTCAGCCATGTCAGGCAGTGAGGCAATACTTTTACTCCTACCACTATACCGAACTTCAAAATAAGCTTCATCTGAAAGAACCCAGAGATCATGTTTGATAGCCAGATCAGCCACCCATTGCATCTCGTCTTCCGAAGATTCAGCACCGATTGGATTCTGATAATTATTGTAAATAAATACTGTGGTTTTATCAGTAATCTGACGCTCTACTTCTTCCCTGTTCATGGCAAAGCCTGTCTCAGTGGTCACATATCCATATGGAAGCCCTTTGCCTCCGAGATATTCAATCTGAGATTCGTAAATTGGGTAGCCAGGATTTGGGTACAAGGCCTCAGCACCCTCTTCCAAAAGCGCGGCTAAAAATTTACCGATGACCGGTTTTCCACCAGGCTGAACAGAAATATTTTCTGCTGTGAAATTGAGACCGCGTGTCATGCCAATATCCTGAGCAAGCGCTTCACGGAGAGGCATGATTCCTGGACCCGGTGCATACCCGGTTTTTCCATCACGAGCAGCCTTCATAGCTGCATCTCTGATATACTCAGGCGTAGTGATGTTCATATCCCCCAAATGAAAGGGATAAACTTTGTTTCCCTTAGCAGACCAGACTGCTGCATCAGCGCCAACTGCGAAGGCGGTCTCTGTTCCCAGACGGCCGTACCGATTTGCAAATTTTCTCATTTTACACCCCTATAATAATCGTCGGAAATTTAGACCATTCCCAAGCGTTTCATGCGAGCTTCCCGATCATTGGCAAAGCGTTCAATACCTTCCAACAACCAACGTTCAGAGAGATGGGCTTCTTCCATCACCTCTTCCAAAGAACCACCCGATCTCCAATTATCATCCCAATCTGCAGTCATGGCATACTCAACTGACAGACGATTACCAGTCCAGTCCTGCATTGCAACGGCTGAACCGTTTGTGATGAAGGTAGAATTCAGCCAATCCACATCACTAATTGTCTCCTGTTGATAGGCTTCAGACTGTAAGGCAAATAACTGCGGACTACTTGCGGCAACAAGTTTCACGTTCAATCCACGCTTATCAAGTTCAGGCAATAATTTGAGCAAACTGTCTGTGGTGGCTGTTCCCTGAACAAAGATGGTTCCCATTTTTGGGCGATCAGATTTGTAATCACGGATGATATATGCACCTTTGGCAGCGTCCTTATATGAAGCCATGCCTAATTTCTTACGATCCGGCACTTCGACACCTGGTCGAGTAAGATGGAGGGCAATTACCGGTACGTCTGTTGCGAGGGCAGCTGTCAACATGGGAGCGACTTCATTATGTTCCCATGGATATAGATTGATAACTTTGCCTTTGGGAAAAAGTTGGGTTACTGCAGGTGAATAGATTCCAAAATGTGTGCGTGAATCTTCTGCAGTTTCTGGTCCTGAGTGACCAGCGACCCAGATAACTTTTCCTAATTTCACTTCAGCGTCCTGCACCATCTGGCTAAAAATTCTAAATGGTCCATATTTCAAATAAGAAAAAGAGCCGTAAGTGGAGCAGGCGGCAAAGAATCCATTATACTCTGCTTCAGGAGTTTTGGAAAAATTGGTTGCTGCAATTCCGGTACATATTCCGGCATTGGCAAACTCTGTAATCGCTTGAGGCAGCATGGTTCCTCTAGTGTTGTCCTTACGGTCATAGAATCCGTAACCCGGTGTGTCACCAAAGGCCTTACCAAAGCCAGAAATATTGGTCGAGTCAGCCAGATCAGCTGACATGGCCAGCACGAGCGGACGACCATAATTTTTGCTGACATAAGCATTCAACCAGGCTGCGTATTTGGAGAAACCACCTCGGTTTGGAGCCATTTCGCCAGGTTGTACAAAAAGTTCTGGAGGTAAAGCATCGATATCAGTTAAAACAGGGTCGTTCAAGGGATTTCGGGTCGTATCAATCCAGACACGCTCATTGTCTTCAGGAACAGCCTCTCCCAACTCAACCAGTCGATCAGCCAGATAATTGAGCAATTCAGGATCCTGGTCAAATACCTGAAAGACTCTGGCCATGTTAATGCCGGCTTGCTCTGTTCGTTCGGCTTTAGTGTCTGGACCTGATTCCCCCATCCCGTCAAACTGGATTCCATATTTATCAGAAAATTCTTGTTTCGTCTGCCAGTAAGTGGGATTATTGAATTTATGGGCAGCACCATGAGATTTGTTATCATAAACACCATACCCACGGCCCTTGCGAGTTTTAAACCAGGCCATAGCAGGAGCACCTTCTGAATTTTCATCAGAAGCCATTTCCTGTAGGGCTAAATTTGTACTTTCCCAATCAGAACCATTTGGGGCACCAAAGACGCGCCAACCATGTGGAGCAAACCAGTCTTCAGGTGTACCATAGACAACTGATGAAAAGGGGCGATCATCGATTCCATAATCGTTCCAGTCTACCAGAAAATGAAGATTCCCCAACCCCAGACCATAAGCTGAATTCAGGGACTCATGTGTAACTCCTGGTGTTAAACCACCTTCGCCTTCAACGGCGAATACACGCACATCCTCAGCACCAGCATATTTAAGTGCTAGGGCTTCACCAACAGCAACGGGCATCCCGTGACCAGAAGGTCCAGTGTTGGCTTTAAAAATATTTGTTTTACCAGCCATTTCGGCATGCCCAGGTAGTCCACCTTTATTTCTTAAGGTAAGCAGATCCTCCCAGGTCAAAACGCGTTCAGCAACTGGCAGTTTGTAACGCTCATCGCCTGTTTCAGCATATTTACGACGTAATGATTCATTGAGGACAGCCAGGAGCGCATACACACCTGGCACGACATGACCAGCAGACAGGATGAATTTATCGCCAAAACGTTTTTGCGGATTCCTGATATCCCACCGCATGGGTCCACCAAGGAAAAGTGCTACCAGCATGTGCACTTTAGAACGAGAACCCCCAGGATGACCACTTTGACGCAGATTGAGTGTAATATCAATCAGTTGATCAGTCATATCCTTAATTTTTTCCCATTTTGGGTAAATCTCCGGTACCAATTGCAGTTTTGATGTCTCGCTTGTCATGTTTCCCTCATTTAAATCTTAATTACAAATCCTTCGAGAATTTATCGGGTAAGATCAGTTAAATTCTTTGATCGTAGAACCCTTGCCATAGCGCCTTGTGCTTCTTCCCACACATCGTGCATTCCACACTCGCTTATAAACTCACAATCAACGTCTTCCAGCAAACATTCATTCAGAGCCAAAGGTCCTTCCAGAGCTTCAACCACCTCTAGAACGGTAATTTCTTTTGGATCGCGCGCTAAACGAACGCCACCTGACACACCACGTGTGCTATTAATTATCCCTTGCTGGACAAGGGGCTTGAACAATTTTCTAAGAAAAGGTTCGGGGATGCTTTTATTCTCTGAGATATCTCCGATACTGATTCGGCTCATATCTCCATTTTCGACTAGATACCTTACAGCTCTCAGTCCATATTCCCCAGCTTTTGTTAAACGAATCACAATATAGCTCCTTGTTTAATTAACCAGTGAAATCTCCACCAATGTGTTTTACAACCATCAATCTACTATTTGTGAGAATATTACTCTTAATAGCGAGAAATCCCAGTTGAACTTTATATAGAATAGAGAATATTTCCAATTGGATCTGCCCATGGAAGAGGATTACTCCCCAACGGTTGAACTATCCTTTTGAATAATCAATGCAATGCCAACAAGGCTGGAGATGAGACCCAGACCCAGAAAGAAGATATCAATGGTATCTGCTGCTCCACCCAGAATATGCATCCATGCTTCTCCCAGGGAGATTGCACCGACGATCAATGCTGAATATCCGACCTTTTTTTCTTCCCTCATATCTTCCCGTCATCCTGAATTAAAATTTCTCTTATTCGATGACTTAAGGCAAATATGTTGCCAAACAGCAACTTTGGTCTGTCCAGGATGGGATTCTTAGGAATCCTTCAAACTATTCAGGGCGTTATTTTATTTTAGGAGAGTAATCTTTTGGGATTGCTGTGTTTTATCGGATGATCGTAATTGTACAATATAAATTCCTGAGCTCAAGCTTGAACCCTGCGCTCTCAATCCATTCCAAAGCAACTCATAATAACCTGATTGATTTTCAATGATGCTCTGGGAATGGACCAACTCCCCCTTAAGATTGAATATGCTCAAATCTCCTTCAAAGCGGGAATCAATGGTGAATGGTATAGTCACCAATGAATTAAAGGGATTGGGGTAGGCAGCCAGTAGCCTGAAATCCCCCGGCAGCAAGTCATGTTCTCCATCACCAGCCACCTGAGTTGCACTTTTAAAAATCCAGGATTCGTCATCCAGATACACTGCCAGGGGTTCAAAATCTAAATCAAACCGAAATTCCTGCACCCTTAATAAGTCCCAGACTATGATAGTTGTATCTTTGTCTACCCCACTAATCTTGATATCTATTGGCATCTTGAAGATGGGGTATTCAGAATTTTGAATCTGATCAATTTGGATGGTCACTTTATTCAATCCAGATTCATGAGCCACTTCAGAATGCCACCACCAGCGGTAATGAGGTTTGCCACTTCCATAAATCCATTGGTCAAAAAACCATTCCAGACTCTCCCCATATTGAGATTCAGCAACCCCCTGAAAATCTTCCGTAGAAGCATGACTATACTGAAACATCTCACGGAACTCCAGAAAGCTGTTGAAGAAGGCTTCATCCTGTATCACATGTCTAAGCATATGCAGGACCCAGGCCCCCTTCTGATAAACATGATTCCAGGAAAATATATTACCAACAGTACTGGTATCTGGTCTGTACACAGAGCCACCAGCATCGTTATTCTTTAGGGCCATATGGGCATGATAAGCAGCATCACCATTTTTTGCACCCCAATACAGTGCTTCAGAATAGGTCGCAAATCCTTCATTAATCCAGATATGATGAAAATTACTGCAGGTCACCAGATTTCCCCACCATTGGTGGGCCAGCTCGTGGGCAATAGTATTCTCTCCATAAGAACCCATACTTGAACAGGTCTGATGCTCCATGGCGCCTCCCCATTGGAATTGGGCCATACCATATTTTTCTTCTGCAAAAGGATATTTTCCGAAATATTCACCGAAGATATCTATCATATCGGCGGTTCGATTCCAGCGGTCTACAATATCCGCTGTTGCTGAAGCGGGATACATCCAATACTCCAAAGGCATGGAATCGCCATCAGCAAAGTGATGCATCTCTGTCCAGTAGGTATAATCGGTGATCGCAATTGAAACCAGATAGGTCGTTATGGGATATTTATGTTTCCATACGGTTGTTTTAGTTCCATCAAAGTTATCATTTTCTGCAATAAGCAAACCATTGGCAACTGCATCATAGGCAGCATCAGTAGTCACTGAAATACGCACAGAATCGGCTTTATCAGTAGGCACATCCTTACAAGGCCACCAGGATCGAGCACCATATGGTTCGCTCAAGGTTGAAATCATGGGTGGACGCGCGGGATCGTTATTTTGATGACCAAAAGCAAACGCTTGAAACCCACCCTGCAAGGGATGTCCATGGTATTGGATACCGACAACAAGAGATTCATCAACATTGTAGCTACCATCAAGGGTAATACTCAGTAGATCAGAGAAATGGTTGAAATTAGCTCCATTCAACGTAACAGCATCCACTGTCATGCCAGAGGTAAAATCCAATTGAATGCTCTCTAGATTATCCACCTCAGATATGATATGGATTTCTACATTTCCATATATGATCTCAGTGTCAATATTTATATCTAATTCAATATTGTAATAGTGCACATCAAAGTCAAAGATATCAGCTCTTTGGGAGGCTTTGGCTAAATAATTATAGTGCGCTGCCATTTCTGAGATGGGTTTACAGGGCATGTTGGTGTCCTCATAAACCTGGGCAATTGATGTGCTCATTAAAAGGATGCTCAATAAAGCTGAGAACCGTTTCATTATTCCCTCAAAATTCATATATCAGAAAGTAGTTCTCCGATGCCAGGCATGCAATACATCTAAATCCAAACATATTAAAGAATTGGTGACATCAATGCACTACATGGATTTTTGAAGCCTTCCTGAAACACAAAGCGCGGGGAGAACCCGCGCTTTGAAAATTGATATTGATGATCGGCTGATTACATCGGCCAGAAATTTGAGTCATTCCAGACTTCCTGTCTGAAATCCTCCTCCAATGCCATTAGTTTTTGATGATGATCAATCTCCCAGTCTGTAAGCCAGGTAAAAAGTTTCTTTATATCCGGATCAGTTGCAGCCTGCTCCTCTTTCTGGTAAAATTTGAAAGCACGTTCTTCTAGTGTTAGGGCAATACTGATGGCTGAGAAATCGAAATCGCTGTTTCTCAATTCCAGGAGAAAGGATTTATCAATGATAGGATCTTGAAAACCAAACTGAAGTTCATCTTCAGAGGGTAATACGACCTTGCCTTCATCCAGGTGTCGTTTGAAGGTTAGCTGGAGAATATGCAGATGATGTTCTTCTTCTTTCACCATATGCTCAAAGAGTTCTTTGGCCACAGGTGAAGTAGCAGTCTTCGCTGCCATAGCAAAAAACTCCTTACCATTCATTTCCAACAGAATAGCTCGTTTGAGTACATCCTGTACAGATTTGAATTCAGATGACTTTGCAGCAGTGTTCACGATATTACTCCCCGTCCTTGGATGAATTTTTGTTTTCTTCTGTTTCGGCGTCCGATGCTTTGGATACCGCTACTTTCTGTTCCATGCGATAAATGGCACAATGTTCAATATCAGAATCGCGAAAATTGGTCAATGGATTATAATCGGTTTTAAAGCGATTCTCACAATCTTCAGCAGCTTCCAGACCCGATGGACAATCGATGTCATAGACAGGGCAAAAGCCTTTGCGTGATTCTGATTCATTTGATGTCATCATTTTTCTTCCTATAACCATAAGCTAAGGTGAGATCTCAGTTGTTTTCTACTGCTATCTTATAATATAATCATAACCTGTATAAAATCGGTATTGCTTGTAAAAAAAGAAAAATAGAAAAAAGGGGGACCCGAAAATTCGGATCCCACAACCAGACATTAATCAGTTAGAATTTATTGTTAGCCTGGAAATCCAATAAAGTTCGCATATAGTTATCACGAACAAGTGTTTGTGGTTTTGGGGAATGAATTAAACTCATACTGCCCTTCATCTGGGATATGCTTTGGTATTCATTCTCATCCATCCAATTGATCAGATCTGCCTCGATGGTTTTAATCAATTCAGGTCCATAAGCCATGAGCGCAGAGGTCAACATGGTTACGTCCGCACCACTCATGACAAGCTTAAGCACATCTTTGGCGCTATGCACGCCACCGCTAGCGGCAAAGTTCATATTCACATTTCCACGCAATATAGATATCCAACGCATAGGAAGACGAATATCTCTAGAGTGACTTAAATGGATCTGGCGCTTGGCTTCCAATTTATCCAGATCAATATCTGGATGATAGAAACGATTGAACATAACCAGAGCATCGGCACCAACTGATTCCAGAGACTTGGCAACCGCTGGAAGGGAACTGAATCTGGAACCAATCTTAACTGCAACTGGAATTTCTACATTAGATTTTACCCAACTCACAATATCTGTATAGCGTTTCTCCACATCAGCGCTGCTCTCATTGAAATCCACTGGTAAATAATGAATATTCAATTCCAAGCCATCAGCTCCAGCTTCCTCCAATTTCTTGGCATATTCCATCCATCCACCGGGAGTCGCTCCATTCAAACTGGCTATAACAGGTATATCTACGCCGGCTTTAATTTTGGCGACATTTTCCAGATAGTCCTGGGGACCAGACAAGTATTCATGGGCTTGTGGAAAGAAACTCAATGATTCAGCATATGAGTCGGTTCCATAGTCCATAAAATGCTCAATCGAGCTGTCTTCCTGCTCAATTTGCTCCTCAAACAGAGAAAACAATACAACGGCAGAGGCCCCATTGTCCTCCAGGATTTTGATCTTATCAAGCTTTTCAGTTAACGGTGAAGCAGATGGTACTAATGGGTTCTTTAATTCCAGACCCATGTAATTTGTTTTCAGACGCATATCAATAATTCCTTTATGATCTTACTTAAGCTTCATCGTATGACATGGCAGCAAGTTTTGCATAATACTCATACTTTTCCTTGGCGGCGACATCAGAGGCTTCAATGTATTTTTCTGATAATTTCGGATCGATGCGACTCAGAATGGTAAATCGTGTTTCATTCATCGCGTATTCGCGTACATGCTGTTTTGGTGGTTTAGAATCCAATTTAAGCGGATTCTTACCCTCTATTGCCAGCATGGGGTTGTAGCGATAGAGCGTCCAATAGGCGCTGTCGACTGCCAATTTCTGCTGATTCATACCCTTGGTCATATCAATTCCGTGCGCAATACACTGGGAGTAGGCGATTATGAGAGATGGACCTTCATAGGCCTCAGCTTCCATAAAAGCGCGAACTGTTTGTGCATCATTGGAACCCATGGCTACCGAAGCGACATACACATTCTTATAACTCATGGCCATCATACCGAGATCTTTTTTACCAGATGGTTTTCCAGCTGCAGCAAATTTCGCAACGGCACCCAGAGGAGTGGCTTTTGATTTCTGACCACCCGTATTGGAATAAACTTCGGTATCCAGAACCAGGATGTTCACATTTTTACCTGATGCGAGGACATGATCCAAACCACCATAGCCGATATCATAAGCCCAGCCATCTCCACCCATGATCCAGACACTCTTCTTAACCAGATTATCAGCGACTGATAACAACTGTTTGCTCAGAGGTGTGTCTAGCTTTTCAACGAGATCTGTCATTTCTTTGACGCGGGTGCGTTGTTCAAATATCTCAGGTTCGTTGGCCTGCGAAGCATTGGCGATAGTGTCTACCAACTCAGCACCAATATCATCTTTCAGAAGTGTCATGAGTTCAACAGCGTGCTCCTGGTGTTTGTCAATCGTCAAGCGATAACCCAGACCAAATTCAGCATTGTCTTCAAAGAGTGAGTTGTTCCAGGTTGGTCCACGACCAGCCTTATTAGTGGACCAGGGTGTGGTGGGCAAATTTCCACCATAAATGGATGAGCAACCCGTGGCGTTGGCAATCACCATACGATCCCCAAATAATTGGGAAGTAAGTTTCACATAGGGTGTCTCTCCACAGCCCACGCAAGCTCCAGAGAACTCAAAAAGAGGCTGTAAGAGTTGAGCGCCCTTGACGGATTCATGTTTCACACCATTACGATCTACTTCAGGAAGATCGAGGAAGAAATCCCAATTGGTACTTTCGGCTTCACGAAGTGGGCGCTGGTCGGCCATATTGATGGCTTTGCGACTGAGATTACTCTTATCGCGAGCAGGACAAACTTCAACACACAGATTACAACCAGTACAATCCTCAACAGCAACCTGGAGGATGTATTGTGATCCGGCTTCCCATTCTTTACCCTTGGCATCAATATGCTTAATGGTATCAGGAGCACCAGCAAAGGCTTGCTCATCGGCAACTTTTGGACGAATCGCAGCATGGGGACAAACCAGGGCGCATTTGTTACACTGGATACAAATATCTGGTTCCCATACAGGAACTTCCAGCGCAATATTTCGTTTCTCCCACTGGGTGGTTCCAGTAGGCCAGGTGCCATCGTTAGGCATGGCACTTACAGGAAGATCATCACCACGACCGGCAATAATCTCTGCAGTAACTTTTTGGACAAATTCTGGAGCTGCTTCTGGAACGATTAAGCGCAAAGCATCGCTTCCATTCAGCGTATCAGGTACATCGACTTCAAAAAGATTTGAAACAGACTGATCCACAGCGTGGTAATTCTTTTCTACGACTGCATCACCCTTTTTACCATAGGTCTTATTGATGGCCTCTTTAATCTTGGCAATAGATTCATCCTTTGGAAGGATACCGGAAATAGCAAAGAAACAGGTCTGCATAATGGTGTTAATACGCATACCCATACCAGTTTCGCGAGCCACGGTGACAGCATCAATAACGTAGAATTTCAGTTTCTTATCAATGATCTGCTTTTGATACTTGCGTGACAGTGCACCCCAAATTTCATCCTTGTTCAGGTGGCTATTCAGGAGAAAAGTTGCACCATCCTCAGCCCTGTCCAGAATATCGAATTGCTCGAGGAGCTCATACTGATGACAGGCAATAAAATTGGCTTTATCGATGAGATAGGTAGACTTGATTTCATCTTTACCAAATCTCAGGTGCGAAGTTGTTGTTGATCCAGATTTCTTAGAATCATAAACAAAATAACCCTGTGCATAGTTGTCGGTACCTTCACCAATAATTTTGATGGAGTTTTTGTTAGCACCCACTGTACCATCCGAACCCAAACCATAAAAGAGACCACGGAAAACCTTTCCTTTGGAAGTTCTATAATCTGGATCAAAGGGAAGGGATGTAAATGATACATCGTCATTGATACCAATGGTGAAATGATTTTTAGGTTTATCAGCATTGAGGTTGTCGTATACACCTTTGATCATTCCTGGTGTGAATTCCTTTGAGGAGAGACCATAACGTCCACCAACAATAATTGGCATCTCATCAAATTGATAATAATCTTCAGTTTTCGCCTCAGCAAAAGCTGTGATTACATCCTGATACATAGGTTCGCCAGCGCCACCTGGTTCTTTGGTTCTATCAAGAACGGAAATTTTCTTTACCGAAGCAGGCAAGGAGGAGATGAAATGTTTGATTGAGAAAGGCCTGAAAAGTCTGATTTTCACCATTCCGACTTTTTCACCATCAGCAATCATCTGAGTTACTGTCTCTTCAACAGTTTCTGCACCTGATCCCATAATAATGATAACTCGCTCAGCATCTTCTGCGCCGAGGTAATCGAATAAGTGATAGTCTCGACCTACAAGCTTGGCAAAGCGATCCATGCTTTTCTGAACTAATTCTGGAGCTGCTTCGTAATAGGGATTGACTGTTTCACGACCCTGGAAGTATACATCTGGATTCTGAGCGGTTCCGCGAAGAACCGGTTTATTTGGATTCATACCACGTGAACGGTGGGCAATAACCCACTCATCATCGATCATGCCGCGGATATCATCATCACTGAGTTGTTCAATTTTCATAACTTCGTGGGATGTACGGAATCCATCAAAAAAGTGGATAAAAGGCACTCTTGTCTGCAGGGTTGCCGCCTGAGCGATGAGCGCACAGTCCATGACTTCCTGAACTGAGTTTGCTGCCAGCATGCCCCAACCAGTGGCACGAGTGGCCATTACATCGGAGTGATCACCAAAAATGGAGAGCGCTTGAGCGGCGAGAGATCGTGCAGATACATGAAATACTGTTGAGGTCAATTCACCAGCAATCTTATACATGTTGGGGATCATAAGCAACAAGCCCTGTGAGGCTGTAAAAGTTGTAGTCAATGCACCGGTCTGTAAGGCACCGTGAACTGCTCCAGCAGCTCCACCTTCACTTTGCATTGCTTCTACAGTAGGGACACTTCCCCAGATATTTGTTCTTCCCTGCGCACTAAAGGCATCCGCCAGCTCACCCATGTTCGATGAGGGTGTAATGGGGTATATAGCACAAATTTCGTTGGTTTTGTGGGCAATGTATGCGGCTGCATCATTCCCGTCGATGGTCACCATCTTACGTGTCATTTATTTCTCCTGTGTCTGGCGAGTGGATTTAGTCCTGAGAATTGTTCGTAAAGCATCGCACCAACTTATGTAAATATCATGCCAAAGGAAGCTCTCAGGAGAATTATTTTGCTTAGATGACGATTTTTATCTTTGAGAAGTGGAGGACCTTCCACAGAAGGGCATGTGGGTCTTATTTCAGGTAGACAAAAGATCCGCTTCCCATTTGACCGTGCTGGGAAAAAAGGGTGTAATAATAGAGTCCACCACCCAGATTGCTATTGCTGAGATCGACGGCGAGTTGCTGTGAACCTGGTCCAAGATATCCAAACTCCAGTTTGTGAACCTCCTGGCCACGCAGATTGTAGAGACGTGCAGAGATGCTATGCCCGCTATCAAGTTGAATTGGAATCAGGGTGCTGCTGTTGAATGGATTGGGATACGGATCTCCTGCAATTTTACTTGATGTAGGATGGTAAATAATTTCATCGCTAACTGCCACAGGCAGACCATTTGTTAGCAGCCAATCGGTGCTTAGTAAGATGACATCAGCGACGCTATTGGTCATTAAAACATTTTCTATTTCAAGCCCTGCATTTCCCTCTGGTGTGTATGTAAATGTGGCACTTCCCAAACCTACGGGAAGATACAGTTGGCTTAATTCATCCAATCCAGGTACTTCACCTGACTCAAGAAGTAATAGGATCTCATCGAGAGACACATCCCTCATCATGTATGGTACAGCCTTTGGCAGGGCATCATCGGTAAGAGAAATATTAAAGATGGATTCTGAGCCCTCTGCTGGGAAATGGGACTCATCTCCTACCAGAATAACACCATACACGTCAAATAGGTTCTGTGGGAGCTCTTGATAAGAAATAAAGTTATAGGTCAAAGTATCCCCAGCCCAGCTAAGGATCGCGCCAGCACCATCTGAATCAGTAAGTGGATTTAAACTGCCACTGATATTCCCTGGTACACCTCCAATGGTATAGTTGACTGAACCTTGGGTATAGGCGGATATGGGTAGCGTATTCCAGAGATCAATGCTTCCATTGCTAATGGTTATCAATTGAATACTTGTATTGACCATGACACCTGTAAAGTTCATCTCGAAATGGGATGGACTTGACTCAAGGATTTCAAATTCACCAGAAACGGATATATATGGATTAAAGGCAGCCAGTGAATCCAGTGTGAATGAGGCATCAAGGAGACCGGCCAAACTCTCGGGATCCACTTCACTTAGCCAGACAAATAGCTTTAGTGCATCTGGAGAGGGATTGACGATATAGTTCCCTTCTTCAAGGGGAAGTGTGTCACTCATGAATATGACAAAGATATCGGCTAGTGTGTCACTCCCACTTACATATAGATCGTAGGCCAGCAAGGTCACCAGATTGGTGTCCCCCAGGCTCAGTTCAAAACCGCCTACACCTTCATGGGGTACTTCGTCAGAGATGAGATCTCCTGATAGATCAAGAGACTGAGCAGGTTGTGGAAAACTCTGATAGGTGAAGCTCAGGTCCCCCGTATTCCAGGCACTTTGCCCATTGAGAAAACTGACTAGAATGAGGAGGCTTAAAAACTTGATAAATAGTCCAGATGTTTTTTTCTGAATCATAGTATGTATTTCAATCCAAATTGTATGTTAGATAATGAATTTTCCACATCGACCGTGCGCTCAACACTACTCTCTAACGTGTGATTGAGGTCGCTCTGCCACTGTTCATTTCGTAGAGCCAGGGTAAACCCAATCCCTGAACGAAGCTGATACCCTATCCCAACATCCATACGGATAATGTTATCAAAACGATAGTTGAGGGGGTCATTCATTAGTGTGGCGGCAAAGGAAAGTTTGAGTGGATCAAGTGCCCAGAGCAGCGAGGCTGAAAATTCATGCACATTCTGCACATAGCTATTCACCTCTTCATCAACGATTTGCTCAAGGCTTTGGCCTGTTTCTGAATCAAATAAGTCGCCCTTCATAGAAACAGTTGAATAACTATGAAAGCGGTAATTGATGCTGGCCTCAAACGGGCTGGCAACAAACCCAATGCCAAGACCCAATCTCCAGGGTCCCCAGGCAGTGTATTCGAGTTGTGACCATTGATCATGGGAATAGACTAGTTGATTTCCGTCGCCATACCACTCAATGGAATCCCGACTGGTAGATTCATCTACTGATATTCGAGAGGGAAGCTCTATAGAGATCCCCAGATTCAAATTATCTGATACTTCACTCAATAGACCTAAACGTGCACCAAATCCACGATAGCTTGGACTAAACTGAAGACTATCAATAAATCTCTCAAAAGTATATAGATCGTTTGGGTCCGTCTCTTCGTACAGTTTGCTAAATGAATTTTTTCCACTGTAAAAGCTTAAGCCATATCCAATACTTGTATTCATGGTAACCATAACTGATGTTCCAGCAGTCAAAGCATATAGATCCCCAGTTTCTTGATAGAGATATTTATAGTAGAAATCCCCATCTGGGTCAAAATCATTAAACTGGCTGATGCTGCTAAAGGAGTTTACCCGTTGGAGATTTACCCCCCAGACCCAGGCTCCGCGATACACTTGTATGGGTTTGATATAAGTTAGGCTATTAAAGCGCAGATTTTGCTCCTGGGGATTTTCTCCAAGAGTCGAGTTAAAGACACTCCGGCCTGTGACTTGATCATAGCTCAAATCTGCTGCAAAGAAGGCTTTTTCATTGAAGCTTAGTAATGCTGGATTTCCCATCAGAGCATTGCTGGCTCCCATGGAAGCTGGTACAACACCACTCTCTGATCCAGATATACCCCGCATCCCTCGGAAGGGTCTAATGACATCAAGATAATTTTGAGAAAAAAGATTTACTCCCCATAGGAGCATGGTGAAAAATAATATTCTGTTTTTCATGATGATTTACTTTCGAATTCTAGTACGTTTTGGAGGAGGAGGCGAATCCGATTTTTCTACTTTTTTTTGCTTTTTTACAGGCTTGGGCTTATTGGGCTTTACCTGTTTAATCTTTTTCTTTGGGGGATCAGCTGCCACATTTTGTGGTGCTTTCGTTTTAATCCTTTTAGGTGGTGTCACCACAGGGTTTTTAATAACGGGTGTAATAATTCCTGAAGCAGCTGATGACATCCCACTGCCCTGATCAATAGATCCAGCTTTGTTTCCGGAACCGCTTGTTGAGGAAGAGCCGTTCAAATCTCGCACCCTGGAACCACCCAGCTTTTCATCCCGGTTAAAATCACGGGCTGGAACAGGATCTCTCGTTTCACTCACAACATATACTGGTGCATAATGTGGATGATGGTAATCATAATAGTTATATGGACTGTAATAAGAGGCACCATATCCTCGGTGATAACTGGTGAAAGGCAGGGCTGGTTCCCAATAGGGATCCCATCCATACATTCCAGAGCCACCTATCGAGCTGACCATGGCTGGCTCAGAAACGACTGTAGTAATAGTTTGTGGAAGTGTTTGGGGTGGATAAAGCATTGTATAACATGATTGAAGTACGCCAACCATGAGAAAGACCATTATTAATTTATATACGTGCATATGTGGCGAGAATTTAGCTTCAAGAGTTTGAATTGTCAACATGGGGTACCCCTTTCTTCTTACACTGGAACGATTATGTGATAAGTAAGTTCCCAATCGCCAGATTAAGGTTCTATATCTCTTAGACTCTGGAAATTGAAATTAGTAAGGAGAAATCTCACCACTAGGAATGGACGATTAAAAAATGATTGACAAAATCAGGATGATAATCGTAATCCCCAATACTGAGAGAAGGTATAAACCCAGAGTCAGGAATAAAGCCATGATGGCTGTAATTACAAAAGATCCAGCATCCATGGCATAAATAGTTCTTAGCCCCACATATCCCAGATAGACTGTCATTCCAAGTGAGAACATTCCTCCCACAATTGGGATAAACAATAAAAGGGATGCTGTCCCACTGGCGTAGGCGAACATTCTAAAGATCAGGGAAAAGTCATAGGTCTGAAGATTTCTCCATTTCAACGAGAGATGCACAGCAAATGCTGAAATGAATTGAAGTAGAATGACCGAAATAGGATACGCCAGCACCATGATCTGAGAGAAGTTTTCAGGTAAATCAAGCATATCGCGTAGCTCAGGATTCTGGGGTAAAAACATGTCAGGATTGGGTTCGGTGATGGCAAATGTCCACAAAAAGGTAAAAACTTGAATAGCAACTGTGTAAACCAGGGCATCACCAATTCCGGCCTGTCTGCGCATGACACTAAAGGTTGCAGCGGGTCTGATGAGGAAGGCTTTTATCGTCTCAATAAAAGCTACAAAGAAACCTAATTCGTGTTTCTTCTCCCAGGGGGGACCATCAATAATAAATGGTAATGATTCAGGTTGTTCTGGTTGTTCCATGTGGCTCATTTTAGCGATTTCAATCCTAACTGCAATAAAAAAAGCCCCACAGGGGGGCTTTAAATCAAGTCAATATTGTCTTATAGCGTGAGAATCCATTCCACAAGGACCACAATATCAAGAATATCAACGCTATTGTCACTGTTGATATCAGCTACTTCAAATTGGACTTCAGTGATTTCCAGATCTGATAGTACCCACTCAAGTAACAGAACTGCATCACTGATATTAAGGGCACCATCTTCGCTCACATCGCCCGGGACGATACCAAAATCATAATCGATAGCCGCAACAACGTCGACTAGTCCAAATCCACGTGTGTTATCAGGGGATGTATTTCCATCAGCGGTCATCATGAGTGCTTCCCTGACCATAAGGGGTGTCCAGTTAGGATGCGCTTCCAGAATGAGGGCACAGGCTCCGGCAATAAGCGGCGTCGCAAAACTGGTTCCTGAACCTGAATAAAAGTGATTGGTGCTGTCAGTGCCTGCCAGGAATGTGGAGACTCCACGAGCTAGCACTTCAGGTTTGATACGACCGTCAGATGTTGGTCCATGACTGCTAAAACTTGGCGCTACGTTAAACTCATCAACTGCACCTACTGAGATAACATAATCGGCATCTGCGGGAGCGATAATATAATGCCAGCTGGAGTTCCCTTCATTACCGGCGGCTGTTACACAAACCATTCCCAGGCTCACAGCGAAATTAACCCCACGGGTCGTAACAGCTGTTTCACCATCAAGGTCATCATAGGTATACCAATCAAGATATCCCAGCGAGCTTGAGGCAATATCAGCTCCTAAGGCTTCACCCCATTCGAGAGCTGCTACATAAAAATCTTCTTCTGCCTCGATTTCATCATTGACCATTTCAGTTTTGGCCAGGAGATATTTACATGAATAAGCCGTCCCAAGCAGTTCGCCTTCAATATATCCACCTGCTGCAGATGCGGTTGAGGTTCCATGATTATGTTGGCCTGCCGGGTCGCCATCCTGGTTTGAAGTGATTGAGTCACTTTGAATAAAATCGTATTCAGCTACGATACGTTCCTGCTGAAAAGCAAGATGGTCGGTATAAAATCCAGTATCGAGCATGAGTAGCCAAACATCTGTTCCAGTATAACCTAGCTCATGGGCAGCAACGGCATTGATCTGCTCATTTTGGTCAAAACTGGCTCCATAGTCTCCATCTGTGACATAGATTTCGTCATCACGAGTAATGCGCCTGATGGACCGTTTGGTAACTTTGTGAATACGCTTGGTTTTCTTCACGATGGAGTTACCCATAAGTTGTTCAATGTACGCTGGTGTTGCCAGAATTGAGACAGCATTCAGCCATCGGCTTACGGTGCGCACCTTGACATCTCCCCCTAGAATTTCATCAATATATGTGGCCGAAACGGGGAGATCCCGATAGGTAGGACCAACAATTGTACCACGTTCTGCTCTTCGATCCAGAGCACGCTGTGAGAGCTGGGGAAAATCATAATCTGCTGGGTTAAAACCGGTCTCATCAGTCACTTCTTTATCGCGGAAGAATATCCAGAAAGGGACTTTCTCCTCATCGCCTTGGCCATAGGTCAAGGAGCTACAAAGTAGTGTAATTATTAATAATGTAATATAGCGTTGCGGCACGCGCATTTCCACCTCAGGTCTAGCTGATAAGTTAGACTGGACAAATAGGAGGTCAATAAGTAATTGCTTGAGTCACATAATTGTCCGTAACCAAATATTTCACAGCAATAGAAACACCCCTATTATAGTGCTTTTTTCATTCGTTTAAGAAAATCATCAGCGTTTTCATAACCAGTAGAACGAAGTGATGTATGCTCTACCCCATTTTTCAAAAAGATATATGAGGGAACTCCCTTGATGGAATATTCTTTCAAAAAATATTTCTCGAATTCTCCGGTGTCCCTGGTCATATCAATTTTTATAGCTGTGAATTTCTTTGATAGATTGACGACCTCCCTATCTGGGAACGTGAATTTGTCCATTTCCTTACAAGGAATACACCAATCTGCATAAACATCAATCATTATGGGGGCATCGGATGTTAGCAGGGCTTCTAACTCTACTTGGTTGGTGGGATGTTCCCACACAATACCCTCACCACTTAGCTCAGGTTCAGGTATACCCATCCAGGTACCAATGACAATGAGTATGATAGCGATAGCTTGCTTGATTCTGTTAAAAGCGAGATTCCCTTCAGCACTATTGTCAAACATGATCAGGTAGACACCTGAGCCAATGAGGAAAATGGACATGACAAGATTTGCATATTCACCTAGCAGTGGCATGAGGAAATAAATAGCCATGGCGATGAGTACCAGACCAAATATTACTCGGACCCCAATCATCCAGGTTCCTGAACGCGGTAGGGATGATAGCTTGCTGGAATACATAGCGAGAAAGAGATAGGGTAAGCCCAGGCCCATAGCCAGGGTGAAAAACATTGTGAATCCCAGAACTACGCTCTGCGCAGCCGCCACATAGGTAAGCAGACCTATCACAAAAGGACCAACACATGGAGCTGCAACAATACCTAGGGTTAAACCCATAAAGAATGACCCAAAAATACCCGCTTTTGATTGACTGGCAGCTGTCATCAAACCAGTGGGAAGTCTAAATTCATATACACCGAACATGGAAAGGGATAAACCGACCAATATGGCGGCAATTCCTATAAGGACGAAGGGGTTGGTGAGCAATGCTCCAAACAGACCTCCACCCAGTGCGGCAACGACACCCAGAATCGAATACGTTACAGCAATGCCCAATACATAGGCTAAGGCCATCCAGAAGGTACGACCCTTGCTGGTTTCCTGGCCTCCAAAGAAACTGATGGTAATGGGGATTAATGGATAAACACAGGGGGTCAGGTTTAAAGCCAGTCCACCAAAGAAAATGATGAAGTAGGTTAGAAATATTCCATAGTTATCCACCAGGCCTGATATTTCATCCTCTTCAGAAGCGGTTTCTGACATTGACTCCATGGCAGCCTGTGGAACCATTTTCTGGAAATGCTCGGAATGCGTTGCCATACGTTGACCTGTATCATCAACCACAGGTAGAGTATATGAGAAATTTATCGTAGCAGGTATCAGACATTGGGCATCATCACAAGCCTGATAATAGACCTCACCCTCAATCTGAAGTGGGTCAGTAATGTCTTGAGCGAGCTCCAGAGTAGTGCGAATCGTGATACGTCCACCATAAACTCCAGCGGGTTCTTCCACACCTGCCACGGAGATCATCTCAGGTTCTGGATAGATCCACTTCCCCACTTTAAATGGTTTTCCATCAGCACTAATTGATGGTGATACCGGGATGGTAAATTCGTCATTTCCCATGGGAGCGTAAACGTGCCAGGGGTGCTGGATGTCTACAATTAAGGCAACATCAAGTGTCTCCCCTGCCATAGCTGCACTCTGGCTTGAAATAAATTCTGCAGTTAATATTTCCTGGGGTGACTGTTGTCCCCAGAGATTCATTGAAAATAAAACCAGAATAACAGGCAAAAATAGTTTGAAAGATTGACGCATGATGACAATTAATCCTTACTCATTTGAGTTGATCTCCATAATTAACTAAAGAGACTTTTTATCCGTCCCCATATGGGGTGTTTACTTTGATACCAGGCTTTCTCAAAGGTTACGCGTCGTTCATCAAAAGCGGTGATTCCAAGATCAACAAAAGCTTCCCGTTGATCATAAGCTGACCAATGTACGCCTGGCATTTCTGGGAGTAAAAGTACATCAGCTTCACGGTTTAACATGTCGCGGTAATGACATGATCTGATATTCTCACTTTGGCTCATAATCGCCATGGCATTGTCCATGTCAGTAATGGGATTAATGTCTTGTCCAACGTCTACTGCCATCACAAAATCTGCACCCATTTCACGAGCCATACGAATAGGTACCTGTTGAGAGACACCACCATCTACAAGCGTTTTGCCCTCATGATAGACTGGAGGTAAAAAACCTGGGATAGCAATGGAAGCCATAACGGCCGGTAATAGCGGACCTTCTGTAAAGTAAACATCTTCACCTGAGTACAAATCAGTGGCAACAATGCCCAACTCGGTTCCGGAATCAAACCAGGAATCTTCGGTAATCACATACTTGACAGCATCTTCTACACGATCGGGACGTACCAATCCGGGCTTTGAATGTGCCAGATTGATTACAATTCGATCCTGAATCGCTGAAGATACTTGATGCCAGAAAGATTCACCCCCCCGGCCCTTAACATTAATGAGATGCATCCCAAGTTTGCGAAATGCCTCACTATCTGTCATCCCATCGAGTTCAGTCCATGTAGCTGCAGCGCTCCCCATTTTGATATAGGTAGCAGCTACCAGAGCACCCATGCTGGATCCAGTTATGTAATCAGGTCGAATCCCGATTTCTTCAAGACGTTGGAGAACTCCAATATGGGCAAACCCCCGGGCTCCCCCACCGCCTAAAGCCAAACCAAAGCTGGGACGGGCCATAAGCTACTTCGGTACATCCTCTGGATTGATGAGCGTGGTTTTAAGGATGGTAACTGATTCAAGTGGACTATCATTTCTATCGCGTTTCAATTTTGGGATTTCATCCACCACATCCATACCCTTAACAACATTTCCAAATACTGTATAGCCTCCATCAAGTTGACTTAAGCGGGCTAAACAAAAGTAAAACTGACTGCCACTGGACAATCGCTCAGGGTTAACGTTATCAGGAGTCCGTGCTGCACCAAGAGTACCACGCAAGTGAGGTTGACCGATCTCAGCCAGGACTCTTTCACCAATCATACCCTGACCATCATCAGACCTATTATCATTATCACGCGTGTTGGGATCACCGCCCTGAACCACGAAGCCAGGAATTACACGGTGAAAATAAATACCATCATAGGCACCTTCAGCAGACAACTTTTTAAAATTTGCTGCGTGAAGTGGTGTTTCAGTCTCGTAGAGGTCTATATAAATATCACCCATACTGGTTTCCATTTTAACGAAAGCTGTTTCAGGATCTACCGGCTTTTTACCACATGCTGACAAGACAATCATGGCCAGGACGATAAGCACAATACGGTAGCTCATTCTTTTTTTCATTTTTTCTCCACTTCAATTGGTTTAGAAGGTTGATCCTGGCGCGCCAGGAGAATATTTATTTCCCGCTTCTGTCTCTCCGTAACCACAGACAATGCCAGATCAGGATCATTATTTTTTTCACTCAAATGGGCTAACATCACTCCATTGAGATTACCCAGTTCAGCTAAAAGCGCGATAAATTCAGCACTGTCTTTATTGGACAGATGACCGACACGGCTATCCACTCGAGCCTTGAGATGAGGTGGGTAAGGTCCATTCCAGAGCATGTCACGATCATGATTAGCTTCCATGATTAGAAAGTCGGCTTGTCGCATAGCCAGGAAATTATCTTCGGTTACAGCACCCAGGTCCGTCAGATATCCCAGACTAACGCCACCACTTTCCACCAGAAAGCCGGTAGAACTTGCAGAATCATGCAGGGTGGGCACACTAGTAACGGTCAATGAGCCCAATTCCATCACTTCCTTCATTTCAAAATGGCGCATTCTTTCTGAACCACTAAATTTTTTTCGACCAGCTCGTTTTGTAGCGGGATGCATGAGCAGCGGGACCCTATGACGCCGAGATAGAATACTGGCTCCCTTTATATGATCACCATGTTCATGGGTGATCAGGCAGGCTTCCAGGTCATCAGGTTCAAGTCCAACCAGCTGCATCCGTCGACGTATTTCTGCTCCGCTGAATCCGGCGTCAATGAGGATCATGGTATTCTCATTTTGAACCACACAGGCGTTTCCACCACTACCACTTCCCAGCATGAACAATTTTAGCATTTAACGTCGTCGATCCTTTGCATTGAGAGTGAACACTTCATTATTTTCAAATTAGGATGCACCTGAGCCAATTCAACTAAAAACTATGTTGGAAAAATGTTCCCGGGGCATACCTACTCTTTCACTTCAGGTCTAAATTCTTATATTCCTGAAAACAATTGGCCAGGAGTGAAGCACACTTTTAACCTTATACACCATGTCACAATTGGAATTTTTCAAACCACCTGCTAAAACACCCAGTCGATCTGAGGTCGCCCTCATTGCTGCGACCCTGAACTTTCAGATAAAGCTCATCCAGGCCCTATCTGCAAAAGATGCCGATCAAATCATCAAAATTTCACAAGGTCTGATAAAACCCTTTGGCGCGGCCACAGCCTTCACAAAAAAAACAGTCTGGAAGTACTTTAATCATCCTCACACGCTACCCTTTGTTGGTGTGTTGCGAGATGAAATTATTGGCTTTCTGGTGGGAGTCCCTTTAGAGAATTTTAGCGATGAACAATGGGCATCACTAGATCCGACTCTGGGCGACCACGAAACCATCTATACCTATGCCTTTATCTTTGAAGAGAGGCATCAGGGTCAGGGTTATGCAAAGATGTTGAAGAAAGTATATCTGAATTGGCTTAAAAAACGCGGCTACCTCTACGTTTCCGGACATGTCCGTGAAGGCGTTTCTAAGCGTTTTTCCCTCCATACCCGCGTTCTGCAAAAATACCCCAATTGGCACGATACTGGCAAAGTCTTCGAATACTATCAGCGCCCACTGCGCTGAGCGAATTTGACTGAAGCTGATTAAAATTTTTCGGAGGAGATGTGTTCAATAAACTGATCGTCGCGCTGATGCCACTGGCTCCCAGATTTATAGTCAAAATGATTTCAAAACGCTATATCGCCGGTGAAGATACGCCCTCTGCCATGGCTACTTGTAAGCAGCTCAATGCACAAGGCTTTCTAACCACCGTGGATATACTGGGAGAATCCGTTACCACCAATGACCAGGCCAGGGAAGCATGCGATTCCTATCTTGATTTGATTACAGAGGTCAGTAAAAGTAATATTGAAAAAAATATCTCTCTGAAGCCGACAGCCATGGGCTTGGGTCTGTCCTATGATATGGCATTTGAATTCATTGCTGCTATCGTTCAAAAAGCCCATGAATCAGGTGTCTTTATTCGAATCGATATGGAGGATTCCCCATATACGGATAAAACCCTTGAAATGTATGAGCGTCTAAGAGACCAGTATCCCCAATTGGGAACTGTGATTCAAGCCTATATGCATCGCAGTCTGGATGATGTGAAAAAAATTGCTACAAGTTCTGGGAATTTACGAATCTGTAAAGGCATCTATAAAGAATCACCGCAGATCGCCTATCAGGATGCAGATGAAGTTCGCCATAATTATATCAAACTAGTGCGAGAAATGTTGGAACAGGGCGCCTATGTGGGCATCGCAACCCATGATCCCTTTTTAATCGATGAATCCCTCAGACTCATTGACGAATTGAACATATCTGCTGACAAATATGAATTTCAAGCACTCCTGGGTGTCCCAATTGTAAAAAGACTGGAAGCCTTGATCAGTATGGGTCACCGAGTGCGCATTTATGTCCCCTTCGGGAGTGAATGGTACGCCTATTCCAGTAGACGCCTGAAAGAAAATCCCGATGTTGCCGGTTATGTACTCAAAAACCTATTTGTAAAAAACTGATGCTTGACCATCATCAGATTCTTTTAGACAGTAAGACCATTGCAGTGGTTGGAGCATCACCGAATTCTGCCCGCCCCAGCAACTGGATCAGCAAATATTTAATCGCAGAGGGCTATACGGTTATACCCGTCAATCCCGGACACAGTGAATTGTTCGGGCTAAAATGTTATCCTGATGTTGAAAGTATTGATTCAGAAATTGATATTGTGAATATCTTTAGAAGATCTGATCAGGTCATCCCCATTGTGGAAAGTTCCTTGAAGAAATCTGCTTTAAAATTGATCTGGATGCAGGATAATGTCTATAATGAAGAAGCCGCCCAAATGGTCAATAGTGCTGGGATCCCTGTTGTTATGAATGACTGTATTTACAGAGTCCACCGTCAGATTAAATAACCTGATAATCAGCTAGAGCGTTGTCCCCAATTTAGTTTTTTTCGAAGCTTTTCATAAAATGTATTCCCCTGCGCAACCACTAATTCGATACGATAAGAGCTGGGACGAATACGTATACGGAGGTTTCCATCAATATGTCTGGTATCTTTGCCATCAATATGAAGGTGTGCTTGAGTCTCAGGATTACTTAAAGTAACATAAATACTTTTTTCACCCGTTAAGACAACCGGCCGAACTGAAAGTGTGTGTGGAGAAATGGGCGTAATGGAGATGGCCTCCAGGCTGGGATCAATGATAGGTCCACCGGCAGATAGTGCATAAGCTGTTGAACCCGTTGGCGTTGAGAGAATGAGTCCGTCAGAAAGATATCGATTGAGTAATTCTTCCCCCACCCGAACTTCAGTTGCCAGCAAATTGAATACATCGGCTCTTTCGATCACAACATCATTTAAGGCCCACAGAGTTTCTTCGCTGCCATCATCGAACTCCAGACGACAATTCAGCACCATACGCTCTTCAATCTGATAGTGACCTTTCAGGATATCGTCAAGCCCAGATTGCCAATCACGTTCCAGCGTAGTCAGGAAACCAAGACTTCCCAGGTTAATCCCCAGAATTGGTATGGGTGTACGCATAACCGCCTGTGCGGAGGAAAGCAGAGTTCCATCCCCTCCAATGGATATGATAAAGTCAGTATCGCGAGGAATAGCATTCTCATTAATAATATTTACTTCAGGGTTGTGGCACTCGATTTGTTGAGCGAAGCTATCTAGTATGAATAATTCATGGCCTTCGAGGAGGAGCTTGTCAAGAATCTCTTCCACATATGACTTAATCTCCGCATCACTTTGAAAACCCCATATTGCAAATTTCATGATATCCCCGGGTGAAGCCTTAGTCCAGCGCTTGCTTTTCAAAACCACCGTCTGCTGTAGAAACCAGCTTATCAATCTTCTGTCTGGCAGAATCAAGACGATCACGACACAGGTGGATTAACTTCAATGCGCGTTCATTTTGCTTGATAGCATCATCTAACTTCAGATCCTCACCTTCCAGCTTGGACACCAGAGTCTCGAGCTCTTGCATGAGGTCTTCAAATGATTTGTCTTTTTCACTCATAATTAAATTTAGAAACTCCCTCTGGTTGATGTCACTTTATTTTTCTTTTTTTTACTGCGCTGGCAATGGAGCTAATTTCACCATCCTTCATACGCAAGTGGAGCTCAGAACCATCTGATATTTCATCGATGGAGCGTATCACAGATCCTTCAGCACCACTGATGACTGCATAACCCTTATCAAGGATATTAAGAGGATTTAAGGCTACAACAGAAACAGACAAATTGTCCAGTCTGGCAGTTACTATAGCAATTTTCTCCTGAGTTGACCGAATGGATCTATCCTCAAATTGATCCAGTTTCTGCATAAATTGCTCAATCATCAGTGCAGGTCTTTTTAAAGCATAAGATCTGGCTATAGCATCTAGACGCTGATCATAGCGCTCAATTCTTCCGCGAATGTTAGAGTGTAGTGACTGCTCAACCTGCATAAACCATCTGGTAAGCTCAACTTGATCCGGGACCACCAGCTCAGCCGCTGCTGAAGGGGTGGGAGCACGATGATCTGCAACAAAGTCAGATATAGTCGTATCCGTTTCATGTCCCACAGCGCTAACCACGGGTATTTTTGAATCTGCAATAGCTCGAGCCACAACTTCTTCATTGAAGGCCCATAAATCTTCCAGGGAACCACCTCCTCTACCGACCAGCAGAACCTGACATTCCTGCATGTTATTTAAGGAATCAATGGCTTTAGCAATTTCAGCTGCCGCACCATCCCCCTGAACCTTAACAGGTAAAAGAATAAGCTCAGCCAATGGGAATCGACGACTCAAAATATTAATCATATCTCGAATGGCTGCCCCTGTGGGTGAGGTCACTATCCCTATTTTAGTGGGATACGCTGGTAGTTTTTGTTTACGGGAAGGGTCAAAGAGACCTTCAGCATGGAGTTTTTTCTTCAGGTTTTCAAAAGCAAGGTGGAGATCACCCTGGCCAGCTGGCAACATTTGATCCACAACCAACTGGTATCTCCCCTGGGGCGGATATACAGATATGCGCCCATGGGCAGTGATTTCCATACCGTGGGTAGGCTCGAACCTGACGCCTTCATTCTGACGCCTAAACATGACGCTACCCAGCTGGGCACCGCTGTCCTTTAAGCTGAAGTACCAATGACCAGAACTATGTCGAGTCAGGTTTGAGATCTCTCCCTTTACCCATACCGATGCAAAACCCTTTTCCAGGGTATGCTGGATATGACCTGTAATCTGGGAAACTGAAAATGTGTTGCTGAGCTCTGCTGATTGAGCCATAGGATTTTTAGAACAAAAAGAGGGTGACGGAACTAGTTCCACCACCCTCTATATAAAATTTTAAGAAAGTCCTAACGGATCTTTTTCTTTTGACGGTTGGAGCGTAAACGCTTCTTGCGTTTATGTGTTGCGATCTTACGCCGTTTCCGTTTTTTTCCACAAGGCATGTAGCTTCTC